>DASYAQ010000001.1:0-2956 GCA_036501225.1 Caulobacteraceae bacterium
GGGCCACGCCCCGATATGCGATTGACAAGCGTGGCGGTCGGCGATCCGGTCTAGGCTGGTTCGGGCGGCGCGGGCGTGCGAGGGTTGAGGCGGATGGGGTTGCGGACGAAGCTCAACCTGGTGCTGGCCATCGTGGCGCTGGGCGGCGTTTTGCTCTTCGCCCTGGGCTCGACGCCGCTCCTGGAGAGCCTCGCCAGGGACGAGGTGCTGCAAAGCTCGCGCATCATGATGGAGAGCGCCGCCGGGACACGGCAGTACACCTCGCAGGAGGTCGCGCCGCTGCTCTCGGGCGAGATGGACCAGGCCTTTCACCCGCAGGCGGTCTCGGCCTATGCGGCGAAGAAGAATTTCGCCGTCCTGCACGCCACCTACAGCGACTACACCTATCGCGAAGCCGCCCTCAATCCGACCAACCCGGAGGACCGCGCCAGCGACTGGGAAGCCGACATCATCAACGACTTCCGCGCCCACCCGACCAAGACCGAGACGGTGGGCCAGCGCGACACGGCCATGGGGCCGACCCTGAACCTGGCCCGGCCGATCGTCGCCGCGCCGGCCTGCCTCAGCTGCCACAGCCTGCCAGGGAACGCGCCCAAGACCATGATCGCCATCTATGGAAGCCAGAACGGTTTCGGCTGGCAGCCGAACGAGATCATCGGTGCGCAGATCGTCAGCGTGCCGATGTCGGTGGCGAACAATCGGGCCGCCCAGGTGCGCAACCTCTTCCTGGTGCTCTATCTTGGCGTGTTCGCGGTGCTGTTCGTGCTGCTGAACGTGGCTTTGGGGGTGGTGGTCATCGGGCCGATCGACAAGATGGCCAAGACCGCCGAGGCGGTCAGCATGGGCGAGATCGATGCGCCGGAATATGTCCGCGAAGGCAATGACCAGATCGCCGGATTATCCAAATCCTTCAACCGCATGCAGCGCAGTCTGAAAGAGGCGCTGCAGATGCTGCGCACCCCGTGAAGACCTATTTCCTCAGCTATGCGCGCGCGGATTCCACGATCGCGCTCAAGCTCGCCGACGACCTGAAGGCGGCGGGAACCTCGGTCTGGGTCGACCAGTACGACATCCACCCCAGCCAGCACTGGGACCGCGCGGTCGAGGACGCCGTGCGCGGCTGCGAGGGCATGATCGTCATCCTGTCGCCGCGCTCCACCGCCTCGTCGAACGTCGCCGACGAGGTCAGCGTCGCCATCGACAGCGGCAAGACGGTGATTCCGGTGCTGGTCGAGGCCTGCACCCTGCCGCTGCGGATGACCCGGATGCAGTTCATCGACGCGACCCAGGACTACGACCACGCGCTGAAGCGCTGCGTCAGCGAGACCAGCGGCGCGAGCGAGCACGCCCCGCGCACCGACATCTTCGCGCCGGCGGCCACGGCGGCGGCGGCCGTAGCCGAAGACGAGCTGTCGCCCATCATCGAGGCGCTGCGGCGCCAGCTCGGGCCCATCGCCCCGACCCTGGTAGCACGCGAGAACCGCACCGCCGGCTCGCGCGAAGACCTCTGCCGCCGTCTTGGCGAGCACATCGCCAGCCCGAAAGACCGCGACGCTTTTCTGAAGGCGGTGAAGGCCGAATAGCCCGCTGTTCGAGACCGTTCGAATTCGCTACTTAGTCGGTAAAACCCACAAGGAGCGAAACCATGAAGGCGGCGGTCTATTACGAAAACGGCGGTCCGAGCGTGCTCAAATACGAGGACGCGCCCGATCCGCAACTGCATCCCAAGGGCATCATCATCCGCGTCGAGGCGGTGAGCATCGAGGGCGGCGACACCCTGAACCGCCAGGGCGGCGCCCTGGCTGCCCGGCCGCACATCGTCGGCTACCAGGCCGCCGGCGAGATCGTCGAAGTCGGCTCGGAAGTCACCAATCTGAGGGTCGGCCAGAAGGTCGCCACCTCCAACGCCTTCGGCTCCCATGCCGAGCTGCGCGCCGTGCCGGCACGCAGCGCCTGGGTGATTCCGGACGGTTTCGACGTCAAGCTGGCCTCGGTCATCCCGGTGGCCTTCGGCACCGCCGACGACTGCCTGTTCGAGTTCGGCCACCTGAAGGCGGGCCAGACCGTGCTGGTCCAGGCCGGCGGCTCCGGCGTCGGCACCGCGGCGATCCAGCTGGCCAAGCGGGCGGGCGCGACGGTGCTCGCCACCGCCTCGTCGGACGCCAAGCTCGAGCGCCTGAGAGACCTCGGCATGGATCACGGCATCAACTACGCGACCCACAAGGTGCCCCAGGAGGTGATGCGCCTGACCGACAATAAGGGCGTCAACCTGGTGGTGGATTCCGTCGGCGGCTCGACCCTGCAGGGCTCGATCCTCAGCCTCGGCTATCGCGGCCGGGTGTCGATGGTCGGCGCGGCCGGGCGCGAGCCAATGACGGTGGATGTGTCCAGTCTCATGGGCGGCAACCGCACCCTGCAGGGCGTCTTCCTGGGCGCGGAAATCGCCACGGACCGGGCGCACGACAACATCCAGCGGCTGATCGACGAGGCCGCGCGCGGCGAGCTGAAGGTGGTCATCGACCGCACCTTCCCGCTTTCCGAGGCCGCGGCGGCCCACGCCTATATCGAAAGCCGCCAGGCCGTTGGCCGAGTCTTGCTGATTCCCTGACTTAAACCCTTACGTGGCAAGGCGTTAACGGCCGTTAACCTTTGATTAACCATGCCGGTCCACCGTCACATGGTCTTCCTGAAGACACCCCACCATTACCACTTCACGAGCCCGGCTCCCGCCGGGCTCTTTTTTTCGAATGGTCTGGTGCAACGGCGGCTTGGCGATCGCCTCGCCAACTTGACCTCCCTCCCCGGCCCCACCATCATTTCACTTCGAGCGCGCCGGAGGCGATCCATGTCCGTCATCGATGATCTGTCGCCCGCTGAAAAGCTGAGCCTCATCGAAGAACTCTGGGACAGCCTCGACGACAGCCAGGTCCCTGTCACGGCCGCCCAACGCGCCGAG
>DASYAQ010000002.1:0-9279 GCA_036501225.1 Caulobacteraceae bacterium
GCGGACAATGAATCCTCACGCGCTCTTCGGTTCGGTCGTTTTCGATTTGCGCTGAGGCGCGGCGGTCGCCTCGGGCGCGCCGGGCAGCCGCACTTCGAACGTCGTGCCCGTAGGCCCGGTCTCGACCAGCATCACGTCGCCGCCGTGGGCCTGGGCGAGTTCGCGGGCGATGGCTAGGCCCAGGCCCGCGCCGTCCGGACGGCCGGAGCCTGAAAAGGGCTGAAACAGCCGCGCCTGCACCCGCTGGGGCACGCCGGGGCCGTTGTCGGCGACGCGGATGAAGCTGGCCTCGTCGCGCTGTTCGAGGCTGATCGTGATGACGCCGGCGCGCCCGGCGGCCGCATCGCTCTGGATCGCCTCGCGACCGTTGCGCATCAGATTGACCAGGATGCGGTGCAGCTGGTCCGGATCGGCGCTGACCTGGGCGGGGGAGTCCAGCTGCTGTTCCAGACGCACGCCCTCGGGCGACAGGCCGGCGTCCTCGGCCGCGGCCTCGACGGCGGGCGCAAGGCGAACCGCGACCGGAGCGGGCGCCGCCTCCTCGCTCTTGCCATAGGCCAGCACATCGGTGGCCAGCTTGACCGCCCGGTCCAACGCCCGCTCCAGCCGCGGCATGGCCCTGGCCACCTTCGGATCGCCCGATTGGGCCAGGCGCTCCGAGGCGATCTGGGCGCTGGTCAGCATGTTGCGCAGGTCGTGGTTGATCTTGGCCACCGCCTCGCCCAGCGCCGCCAGCCGGGCGCGGGCGTTCAGCGCCGTGCGCAGATCGGCCTGCATGCGGTCCAGCTCGGCCTCGGCGCGGCCGATTTCGTCGCGGCGGCCGGAGGGATGGATGGTGGCGGCGGCGTCTTCCGGATCGGCGCGGAAGCGCTCCATCGAGCGGGTGATCCGCTGCATCGGCCGCACGAAGAAGAAGATCATCAGCAGATAGAGCGACCCGGCGATCACCACCGCGAACAGCAGGGCGACGCCGATCAGGCTGAGCAGGTAATTCTCCAGCGCCAGCTTCAGCGGCGCATCCGGCGCGACGATTTCGACGAAGTCGCCGTCGCGGAAACTCGGTCGCGCCACCACCCGCACCATGCGGTTCTCGCCGCCGAACAGGGTCTGGAACGGCGCGCTCCAGGAGAGCGGCGACGCGCCCTCGCGCAGGTCGACCAGATAGGGCGTGCGCGCCATGCGCGGCGCCTCCAGCACCAGCCGGTCGACGCCGCCGCTCTGCACCGCGACCGAGACCACGCCGGCGCCGTTGAGCAACTGGCGCGACAGCCGGTCCGAGACGACCTGGTTGGGGGCGGCCTCGATGGCCAGCGAGGCGAGTTCGCCCGCCCGAACGTGATCGTAGAGCCAGCGGTCCTCGAACTGGGCCAGAGTGGCGGGCAGGATCATCAGGCCGATCACGGCCACGAACAGCACGGTCAGGATCAGGAGTCGGGATGACAGGCCGCCTGGCCAGAACAGCCGGCGGGCGGCGCGCGCCACGTCGGCTTCTGGACGCTCGTTCGGGCCCGGCTCGGGGCTCGCGGAGGGTGAAGCGTCCGCCATGGCTCCCGTTACTGCACGCGGCCGGGGCCGGCAACGCTCACGCGGCCGGCCTGCGCCGCAACTGGTGGATGATGATCGGCGTAAGTGACAGAAGAGCGAGCGCTCCGAGCGCGATGAGAATGGGCGGCTGCAACAGGCTGTGCAGGTTGAGGCGCTGATGGCTGGCGAAGGCGGCGTTCAGGCCCCAGCCCAGTCGGGCATAGACAAAGGACAGCGGCACGATGCCGACAAAGGTCGCGGCGACGAAGGTGAGCAGCGGGATTTCCAGAAAACCAAGGGCCAGCGTGGTCAGGCCGAAGGGCATGACCGGCAGCAGCCTGAGCGTCAGGATGTAGAAGAAGGCGTCGCGGCGCACCCCATCCTCGATCTCGGCGACGCGGGCGCCGGCGGTGCGGCGCAGCACGTCGCCGGCGGCCGTGCGGCAGACCAGATAGACGACCGTGCCGCCGAGGGTGCAGCCGATGGCCGCCGCCAGGCCGCCGATCCAGGGCCCGAAGAAAAGCCCGCCCGCCACGGTCATCGGCAGAGCCGCCGGCAGCGAAAGCGCGATCACCAGGGTGTAGAGGCCGACATAGGCCAGCACGCTGAGCACTGGATGGACGTGATCCAGCGCGATGATCAGTTCGCGCCGCTCGCGCAGCTCGTGCAGCGAGAAGTGCTGCGTAATGCCGCTGGCGAAGGCCGCGACGATCGCCGCCAGCACCAGGGCGGCCGGTCCAAAACGTTTGAGAAGGGCGAGCGGCCGTTGCGGCATGGGGTTCCTAAAGCGGATTGTCCGCGCCGACCGCCTCGGCGACGGTCGCATAGCCGTCTGAAGCCAGTAAGGTGGCGAGATCGCGGCGGATGCGGTCGATCAGTCCGGGCCCCGCATAGACCATGGCCGAGTAGAGCTGCACCGCGGTCGCGCCGGCGCGGATCTTGGCGTAGGCGTCCTCGGCGGTGGCGATCCCGCCGGTCCCGATCAGGGCCAGCCGGCCGCGCGCGGCGGCAAAGAAGTGGCGCAGCACCTCGGTCGAGGGCGCCATCAGCGGCCGTCCTGAGAGCCCGCCGGCCTGGTCGCGATGCGGCGAGGTCAGCGTCGCCGGGCGCGCGATCGTGGTGTTGCCGACCACGATGGCGTCGACGCCATGGGCGACGGCGGCCTCGACGATGGCGGCGATCTCGTCCAGATCGAGGTCGGGCGCGACCTTCACGAAGATCGGGTGGTTGGCGGACGCCGCCGCCAGCGCCTGGCGTTTGGCCGCGATCCGTCCGAGCAGATCGTCAAGCGCCGCGGCCCCTTGCAGGGCGCGCAGGCCAGGCGTGTTGGGCGAGGAGATGTTGAGCACGAAATAGTCGGCCAGGTCCCAGAGCCGCTCCAGCCCGATCGCATAGTCGCCGGCGCGGTCGGCGGAGTCCTTGTTGGCGCCGATATTGGCCCCGACCACGCCGACGCGCTTGCGGGCGGCCAGCCGCGCGGCGAGGGCGTCGAGGCCATCATTGTTGAATCCCATCCGGTTGATCACCGCGCCGTCGGCGGCCAGGCGAAAGAGCCGGGGGCGCGGATTGCCGGCTTGCGGCCTCGGCGTGACGCTGCCGCATTCGACGAAGCCGAACCCCGCCGCCAGCATGGCGTCGGGGACCTCGGCGTTCTTGTCGAAGCCGGCGGCGAGGCCGATGCAGGCGTCGAGCTTGAGCCCGCAAAGCTCGATGCCGAGGCCGGCGCCCCGCGGCGGGGGCGCGGCGCGTGGCCCGAGCCCAGCCCGCAGCAGCCGGATGGTCAGGCGGTGGGCGTCTTCCGGATCGAGCAGGCGCATGGCCCGCGCGCCCAGGTCATGCAGCGCGCTAATCCCGCGGCTCCCGCATCAGCCGGCCGCCGTGGCGTCGCGCGGGGTCAGGAACCGCTCGAATTCGAACCGTCCGTCGTCATGCAGCTGAAAGACAGCCGCCGAGGCGGTGGGAAACGAATGGGCCAGGGTCTTTTCCACCCGGCTCCTGGGGCTGACCATCAAGGTCAGGGCCAGTTCGTGCAGGCCCGGATTGTGCCCGACGATCATCAGGGCGCCGACCGTCTCGCCGGCGGCGTCGATCGCCTCCGCCAGGGCGTCGGCGGAGGCGTGGTAGAGCGCGCGCGCCGGCGCCATGCGCGCCTGGGGAAAGGCGCCCTGGGCGGCCTCCCAGGTCTCCATGGCGCGCCGGGCGGTGGAAACCAGCGCTAGGTCCGGCGCGCAACCGGTCCGCGCCAGGGCGTGGCCGATCAGGGCCGACTCGCGCCGGCCCGACTCGGTCAGGCCGCGCTCGAAATCGCCGCCGGTCGCGGCGGTCGATTCGGCCTTGCCGTGGCGCAGCAGGATCAGTCGTCGCATCGCAGAAATCCCGCCCCCTCGGCTCGACCCTGTTTAGACCGAAGCTAGAGCGGGCCAACGGAAAAGTGCGAAGCGGTTTCCGCCCGCACCCCGCTCTAACTTTAAGAATCGATCACGTTTATGATTTTGGACCGTTCCAGTCCAAAATCATCGTGATCCAGGGGCTTGCGGAAGCGACGGTTGACAGCGCCCGGGCGAGGCGGTCCAACGCGGCCCATGAGCCGGGACGTGGGTTTGCAACAATTGGTCGGCGTGGATGGCGGCCTGATCCGGTTCGGGGCCGACCAGCCGCTGACGCTCGAGTCCGGCGCACAGCTCAAGGGCCTGGAGATCGCCTACCGCACCTATGGCAAGCTGAACCCGACCCGCTCGAACGCGGTGCTGGTCTGCCACGCACTCACCCTGGACCAGCACGTCGCCTCGGTGAACCCGCTGACCGGCAAGCCCGGCTGGTGGTCGCAGGTGGTCGGGCCGGGCCGGCCGCTCGATCCCGACAAGCATTTCATCATCTGCTCCAATGTCGTCGGCGGCTGCATGGGCACGACCGGACCGTCCTCGATCGATCCGGACACCGGCCGGGCCTATGGCTTGAGCTTTCCGATGATCACCATCGCCGACATGGTGCGCGCCCAGGTCATGCTGATCGACGCGCTGGGCATCGAAACCCTGTTCACGGTGGTCGGCGGCTCCATGGGCGGCATGCAGGTGCTGCAGTGGGCGGCCGACTATCCGGAGCGGATCTATTCGGCCATCTGCATCGCCGCGGCGCCGCGGCATTCGGCTCAGAACATCGCCTTCCACGAGGTCGGCCGCCAGGCGATCATGGCCGATCCGAACTGGCAGGGCGGTGACTATGCCAAGAGCGAGGTCCGGCCGGAAAAGGGCCTGGCCGTTGCGCGCATGGCCGCCCACATCACCTACCTCTCGGAGCCGGCCCTGCAGCGCAAGTTCGGCCGCGAGCTGCAGGGCGACGGCCTGTCCTGGGGGTTCGACGCCGACTTCCAGGTGGAGAGCTATCTGCGTCACCAGGGCGCCAGTTTCGTCGACCGATTCGACGCCAACTCCTATCTCTACATCACCCGGGCGGTGGACTATTTCGACCTGGCGGCCGCCAAGGGCGGAACCCTGGCCGAGGCCTTCACCGCCGCGCGCGACGTTCGCTTCTGCGTGCTCTCCTTCACCTCCGACTGGCTCTATCCGACCGTGGAGAGCCGTTCGATCGTGCGGGCGCTGAACGCGGCCGGGGCCAGGGCCAGCTTTGTCGAGATCGCCACCGACAAGGGCCACGACGCCTTCTTCCTGGACGAGCCGGTGATGCACGACGCGCTGCGCGGCTTCCTCGACGCGGCGGGCCTGGCCCGAGGGATCGCGTGACCGGCGCATCGGAGAGTTTTCGCGAGATCGTCAGCCTGGTGCGGCCGGGTGCGCGGGTGCTCGACATCGGCTGCGGCGAGGGCGCGCTGCTCGAGCTGCTCACCGGTGAGAGAAGGGTCGACGGGCGAGGGCTGGAGATCAGCCCACTGGGGGTGCAGGCCTGCCTGTCGCGCGGGCTGGCGGTGGTGCAGGGCGACGCCGACCGCGATCTGGCCGACTTTCCGACCCGGGCTTTCGATTATGCGATCCTGTCCTCGACCCTGCAGCAGGTGCGCGAGCCGAAGACGGTGCTGGCTGAGTTGCTGCGCATCGCCGAGCGCGCCATCGTCTCGCTGCCGAATTTCGGCCACTGGCGCGTGCGGCTGTCGCTGCTGGCGCGCGGGCGCATGCCGGTGACCGCCTCGCTGGCCGAGCCGTGGTGGTCGACGGACAATATCCATCTGTGCACGCTGAAGGACTTCACCCTGCTCTGCGAGGAGCTGGACATCCGCATTGAGCGGGCCGCGGCCCTGGCCGACGGCCGTCCGGCGCGCCGGATTGATCCGGCCAGCGCCCTGGAGAACTGGCGCGCCGAACAGGCGATCTATCTGCTGAGCCGTTCTGGTTCGAGCTAGAACAGGAACCGGGCCGCCGCGCGAGCGTCGTAGGTCTGGTAGTCGTTGCGGAATTCGCCGCCGGCGCCGGCGCTGAAGTCGGCATATTGGCCGCTGGCGCGCAGGCCGACACGGGCCAGGAAGCCGCCCTTGTCCGTGAACTGAGGATCTAGCGTAAAGGTCTGGCCGCCTTCGAAGTTGGCGACCGTCTTGGCCGGACCGCCATAGACCACCGCGCGGTAGCCGACGGTCAACTCGGGCCGCCAGACGACGGACTGTCCGAAGTTCGCCCCCATGACCAGATCGGCCTGTGCGTCGGCCTGGCTGGCGGTCTGCGCGGCCACATCCAGATTGAAGGCCGTGCCGCCGCCGCGCTCCTTGTAGGCCGCCTGAGACACCAGCACGTAGTCGCCGGAAACCTCCGGCCTAAGGAAGAACCGGCCGGCCGAAACCTGATAGCCGACCCCGACATTGGCCGAGACGATGGCGCCCAGCCAGCTGGCCTTGGCTTCGCGCGAGACGATCTCGGACGGCGTCTGGCTCAGGTCAGTCGAATTGGTCTGGTCGATGAGGAAGCGGTGGCTGCCCAGGGTGACGAAGCCGCCGTTCAGGCTGGCGTTGGCGTTCAGCCCGTTCTGGCCGCCGCCCTTGCGCCAATAGACGCCGACTTCGAAGGCCGAGGCCGAAAGCGCCTGGTCGGTAGGCTGAGTATCATCCTGCACGCCGGTGGTCAGGAAGGAGGCCGCAACGCCCAGCGCGGTGTCGCCGCGCGCGCGCTCTATCCCGCCGGCGATGCCGAAGCCGAGACCCTCGTAGCCATTGACCACCTTGGTGGTCTGCTCGTCGTTCGAGTAGCCGATTTCCTGCACCCAGCCACGCACCGAGTCGCTCTGCAGCTTGACCGGCGCCTCGGCCTCGGCGCGCGCGATCGCCTGCTCGCCGGTCACCAGGGTCTCGAAGGTCCCGCCGGCATAATCGGGCAGGAACTGGTCGTAGGCATGGATGAAGGAGCCGCGATCCAGCTTCGACAGGATGTCGGCGGCGACGGCCGCATCGCTGCCGAAGGCCTTGTTGAAGGCGGGAAAGAGCGCGGTCTCGGCCGGATTGAGGCCGAGTTGGCCTCCCGACTTCGGCGACGCCGTAATGCTCAAGGTGGTGGAGGTGGTGGTGATGTTCCCATTTTCCAGGAACGGGATCTGCCCGAGCAACACGCTGGAGACATTGCCGGCGGACAGGTTGCCGGCGGTGATGACCGTAAAGGTCTCCACCGACGTCAAGGGTGCGGTGAGCGCCAGGCCGACCGCGGCGCCACTGTCCAGCGTCGCGTTTCCCGCCACGTTGAAGCCGGTGGCGCCGGTATTGTTGGGATCGCCGGTGAAGATCAGCTCGCCGGCCCCGCCGACGTGCAGCGTCGACAGCTGCACGATGCTGGGGCTGGTCATGAACAGCTCGCCCTGGTTGACGTTCAGGGCCAGCTGGCCGCCGGCTGTCTCGGTCAGCGCGCCCTTGGCGATGCCGCCGTTCTCGATGTCGAAGACGTTGCCGGTATTGTCGCCGAAGCCGATCGCGCCGGTGATGTTGCCGCCCCAGAGATTGATTGTCTGGGCGCCGGTCCCGCCGCTCAGCACAATGGCGCCCGAAATGCTGGGATTGAAGGTGGCGTTGCCGCTGGGCGTGCAATTGCCGCCGGAGTCCTCGGCGACGCACTGGGTGATCGTCAGCGCGGCGGTGTTATTGGCGAAAATGGCGACGCTCGAGCCTTGCGCCACGTCGGTGGTGACCGCCGGGACGACGATGGCGGTGATGTTGCCGGTATTGGTGATGGCGCTCAAGCCGCCGCCGGCGTCGGAGATGGCCGTGGCGTTGCCGAAGATCCCGCCGGCGTCCTGGGTCGCCCCGGCGATGCCCGCAACCCCATCCACCTCGGCGGTGAGGGTCCCGGAATTGTTCAGGCTGGTCGCACCCGCCGCCGCGCCCTGGTCGATTTCGAGGGCCGTGACGTCCCCGGGTCGCTGCGTGGCGGTCGCCACCAGACCGTTGGAGCCGATCGCGATCAGCGAGCCGCTGATGGTGACGCGGGGGACGGTGGCGCCGGCGCCGATCTCCAGCCCGGTGGCCGCGCCGTCGCCGCCGGCCGAGCTGGCGACCGCGGTCGCCTCGACGGCGCCGCTGATGTCCAGGCCGCCGGTCAGCATCACCGTGCTGAAGTTTCCGCCCGCGGCCGTGCCGCCGCTAGTGACCGGCAGCCCGTTCACGCCGCCGATCTGGATCCCCTGGCCATTGAAGCCGAAATAGGTTCCGGCGGCGTTGATCGCGCCGCCGATCGTGACGGAATAGCCGTTCGCCGCGGCGCCGATGGTGATCGGGGCCGCGCCGCCGACCAGCAGGGCCGGGGCCGAACCGGTCTCGGTCAGGGTCCCGCCGGCATTGGCGGTCACATTGCCCGAGGCGGCGACCGCCGCCTCTACGGTCAGGCCGCCGGCGACATTGCCGCCGATGGAGACAGCAGGGCCGCTCTGCAGCAGCTGGTCGGCCGAGAGCAGGGCCTGGCCGGCCTCGGTGGAGGGAGCGGCGGTCTGGCGGTAGCCGGTGACGGTGATCGCGCTGTCGATATCGACGCCGCCGCCGACGCCGCCGTTCAGGGCCACGCCGGTCGCGTTCGCCCCGGTGGCGGTGACCGCGCCGCTGACCGAGACGCCGCCCGAAATCGGTGCGCCCGCGGCCGAGACGATGCCGTAGGTGACGTCCGTCGTGTTGGCGTTGCCGCCGGTGACCGTAATGACCCCGGCGTCGTTGATCGAGCCATTCAGGCCCGAGTCGACCGCGATGCCGGCCGAGTTCTCGCCGATGATGGTGATCGTCCCGGTCGTCCCGACGGTGATGTTGCCCGTGAAGGGTCCGCCCGGCGCCACCAGGATGCCGAATCGTCCCGACCCGTTGGCGAAAGGCCCGGCGGCGATGCCTTGATTGGTGGTGTCGCCGGTCGTGGTTTCAGTGACGGTGATCGCGCCTTCGTTGTCGACGCTGTTGTTGCTGTTGAGGGTGACGGCGACGGTGCCGGCGGTGGCGGACGTTGCGGGGACGACCGACCCGGCCGAGGTGATGGTGATATCGCCGGCGCTCGATGTCGCCAGCGGCGCGGTGGTGGCGGTGCTGATCGTCGTCTGGGCGTGGGCAGCCGCCGCGAACGACAGCGGCGCCAGCGCGGCGGCGAGCAACAGACGCTTCATCCGAACAATTCCCCTCGCGACCGGCTGATCTTTTCGAGCCCGAAAATGTCAGCTTGATGTCGACACTCATTCACCTCGGCGACCGAGGCAAGAGGCTCCTTAAAGCAAAGCGGTTCAGCCGGCGATAGCCTCGGCGTCGCGTTCGCCGGTGCGGATGCGCAAGGCCGCCTCCAGGTCCTGCACGAAGACCTT
>DASYAQ010000003.1:0-2988 GCA_036501225.1 Caulobacteraceae bacterium
GTCCTTGCCCGGCTGGTTGGCGCCGCCGCTGACGGCGACGGCGACCACCTTGGGCGCCGCCAGCCCCATGGCCTTGAAGGCGGCGGCGGTGTCCGTGCTGGAGACGCCGCCGCCGAGCTCGATCAGGGCGATGCATTCGCCCTTGCCGGCGCCGGCGGGCTCGGGGAAGCCATACAGGGCCGCCACGGCGTTCGGCAGGTGCGCCTGCGCCGCCTTGGCCGCCGGCAGGCGGATGGACTTGGGCGTGGCGATCGGGCGCTGGTCGAGGCCGAGCACCGCCTCGATCTGCCCGGCCATGTCCGCCGGCGCGGTCAAGGCGCCGGTTCGGCCGCGGAAGGCGCCGCTTGGATGTTCGTAAAGCGCCAACTCGGTCCCGAAGGCCTGGCTCAGGTCGGAAAGGCGGCCGGACAGCTTGACCAGCCGGCGGGCTGGGTCCTTTTCGACCACGGCAAGCCCGTGTTGCTTGGCGAAGGCGGCGATGCTTTCCATGCCGGCGGTCAGCGCCGCTGCGCGATCGCTCCGCAACCGCTCGCGGCCGACCACGGCGGCCGACCCGGGCTCCGGCGAGGCGCCCGGCCGCTTCAGATAGACGCTGACGCTCGCCTCTTCGTCCGGCGCCGCCCCGATCCGCCTGGCGTCAGGCGCGCTGCGCCGGCTTCCCGGGATCTCGATGCGATCCTGCGCCATGCCATCCTCCAAGCCCTGTGCCCGCCAAGGTCACAAGCGCTCGGAGCTTTTTTGAGGCGTGCGCGCCGGTAAGAATCCCCTTCTCCCCTTGCGGGAGAAGGTGGCCCGAAGGGGTCGGATGAGGGGTTTTGCTTCCCCATCCGATACATCCCGCCGCTACCCGGATATCTCAGCGCGACCCCTCATCCGTCAGCTTCGCTGACACCTTCTCCCGCAAGGGGGAGAAGGAAATTAAGCGCCGCCCCAGTCGATGCCTGGACCCAGCGCGTCGCTGCCGACATTCAGCTGGCGCTGCATCGTCACCACGTCGACCCAGCGGCCGGCCTTGAAGCCGAGGCCCTTCAGCACGCCAGAGGGCTCGAAGCCGCAGGACCGGTGCACGCCGATGGAGCCGGCATTGGCGCTGTCGCCAATCATCGCCACCATCTGGCGCAGGCCCAGAGCCTCGGACGCCTCGATGACCCGTAGCAGCAACGCCTTACCCATCCCCTGGCCCATCCGGTCGGGCGCGATATAGACGCTGTCCTCGACCGTGTAGCGATAGGCCGCGCGGGTGCGGAAGGCCGAGGCGTAGGCGAAGCCCGCAACGCCGTCGTCGATCTCCGCGACCAGGTATGGCAAGCCGAAACCAAGCACTGACGTCACCCGACGCCACATCTCCTCCGTTGACGGAGGGATTTCCTCGAAAGTGCCGAATCCGCGCAGCACGTGGTGGCCGTAGATCGCCGCCAGCGCCGCCGCGTCGTCCGGAATCGCCGGCCTGATCTTCACGCCGCCGGCTCCCAGCCCCGCTCGATCGCCCAGACCGCGAAGGCGTAGTCGAGCGCGATCTCCTTCAGGAAGTCGAACCGGCCGGAGGCGCCGCCGTGCCCGGCCTCCATGTTGATCTTCAGCAGGATGGGGGCATCGCCGCTGGTCTTTTCCCGCAGCCTGGCCACCCACTTGGCGGGCTCCCAATAGGTGACGCGGGGGTCCGACAGCCCGCCGGTGGCGAGCACGGCCGGATAGGGCTTGGCCGAGACATTGTCACAGGGGCTGTAGCTGGCGATCAGGTCGTAAGCCGCTTCATCCGTCAGCGGATCGCCCCACTCCGGCCATTCCGGCGGGGTCAGCGGCAGGCTGGCGTCGCTGATGGTGTTCAGGACGTCGACGAACGGCACCGCGCCGATGATCCCGGCCCAGAGGTCCGGCCGCAGATTGGCGATCGCCCCCATCAGCATGCCACCGGCCGAACCGCCATAGGCGACGATGCGGCCCTTTTGGCCGTAACCGTGGCTGATCAGGTGCTCGGCGCTGGCGATGAAGTCGGTGAAGGTGTTGGGTTTCTTGGGTCCGCGCCCGTCGAGGAACCAGCCATAGCCCTTTTCCGAGCCGCCACGCACATGGGCGGTGGCCCAGATCCAGCCGCGATCGACCAGCGACAGCTGCCGGATCGAGAAGTGCGGATCCATGGATAGTCCGTAGGCCCCATAACCGTAGAGCAAAAGCGGCGCAGATCCGTCGAGCGGGGTATCGGCGCGCATCAGCACGGTGATCGGCACCTCCGCCCCATCCGCGGCCTCGGCGTAGAGGCGTCGAGTGACATAGGCGGCCGGATCGTGGCCGGAGGGGATTTCCTGGGTCTTGCGCAGGGCGCGCGCGCCCGTGGCCATGTCGTAGTCGATCCACTGTTTCGGGGTGGTCGGCGACTCATAGACGAAGCGCATCGTGCTGGTGTCGAACTCGTAGCCGCCGCCGAGGCCGAGGGCGTAGGCCTCCTCGTCGAAGGCGATGGCGTGCTCCTCGCCGGCGCCGCGCGCGGTGAGGATGATGCGGTTGAGCGCGTTCTCGCGCACCAGGCGCACGAACCAGTCCTTGTAGGCGCCGATGCCGACGACGAACTGGCCGGGCTTGTGGGCGATCCAGTCCTTCCAGTTGGCGCGGCCCGGATTGGCCTCGGGCGCCTCGACCACCTTGAAGTCGATGGCCCCGTCCGCATTGGTGTGGATGAGCAAGCGGCCGTCCCAGTGCTCGACATCGTAGCGCAGGCCTTCTGTGCGCGGCTCGACCACGCGGGCTTCGGCGGTGGGGTCGGCGGCCGGGATCAGCCGCACCTCAGAGGTCTCATGGTCGCCGGCGCCGATGACGATATAGGCGTCGGAACTGGTCTTGCCGATGGAGAGGAAGAAGCCGTCGTCCGGCTCCTCGTAAACCAGCACATCGTCCTTGGCGCCACCGCGCGCCGGGCGGCGGAAGACCTTGGCCGGGCGGCCGTTGTCGTCGCGCCAGATCCAGAACAGCCAGGCCGAATCCGGCGACCAG
>DASYAQ010000004.1:0-3984 GCA_036501225.1 Caulobacteraceae bacterium
CCGGCATTGTTGACCAGCACGTCCAGCCGCCCGCCGCTGGCCTCGACAAAGGCGTCGAGCGCCCGCTCCCACTCGTCGGCTTTGCGCACGTCGTGCACGACGGTGAAGCCGGCATTGTCGCCGCCGATCGCCGCCAGCGCCGACTTCAGGCCCGGGCCATCGATGTCGGAGAGCCCGACCAGCCAGCCCGCCGATGCAAACCGCCTGGCGGTGGCCAGCCCGATGCCGCTGGCGGCCCCGGTGATGAAGACGGCTTTGCGATCGGTCATTTGCATCTCCAGATCTTCGATTCAGGTCTGGCCATCCGCCGGTACGCGGAAGACCGATTCATAGAGCGCCGCCTTGGGGACGACCCCGCCGCCCATGCCTGCCCCCGCCATGATCTGCGGCAGCGCGGCGCGCCAGGCCTCGGCGCTCTCCCATGTGGCGATATTGACGAACCGATAGGTCTGGTCGCCGACCCCGGAATTTCGGTGCAGCTCCGTGCCCTCGAAACCGGCGATGCCGGCGCACCGGTCGGCGGTCTCCTTGAACCGCGCGACGAAGTTCTCCGCCTCCTCTTCCGGCACGGTGAACAGATTGACCAGGGTCAGGCTCATGCGCTCGCCTCCACACCGCTGACGGCTATCCCTAAAGATTCAGCACGTCCAGCAGGCGGCGCTGAATCGTCGGGATGCTTTCCTTGAAGCAGCTGCGCTCGATCATCAGCTCGCGGCCATCGCGAAGCCTGATCTTGAGCGCATCGATGTTGCGGAGGCCGTTGACGGTGTGGGTGTAGTGAAAGAGCTTGACGATTTCGTCCCGCGAGACGCGCCGCGGCCCCATTTCCGGAAGGTCGAACTCGAGCCCCTCCGGGCCGGCGCGCAGATAGCCCGGATAGCCGAACGCCTGCGTCACGCGTGCGAGGGCGGACCAGAAGAGAAAGACGGTCAGGACAATCGGCAAGATCAGCAGCAGCGACAGCGGCACGCGCAGCAGCAGCGAGTGCTCATGCGAAAAATCCGTCGGGCCGTAGAACCACATGAAGCCCGCAACCGTTGCCGCGGCGCAGACCAAGGCCTGTACGATGCGCCAGAAACCCGAGATGAAGACGCCTGCCGGTGAATATTGCGCGATCGGCTTCATGCCGGTTTCGAGCTCGTCTGGGGCCGCGCTCATTCCCGGTTCAGTTCGGCGTCTGGGTTTGGACCAATCCCAATTGGTGCTTCACGAACCCGGCCATTTCATAGACCGGCCGGGGCGGCGCCACGTCGCCAAAGGCATGCCAGATCTCGGCGCTGCTTATGGACTGCGGCGGCTCCTTTACGAAGCTCGCGACGGCCAGGACCGTCGGGCCCCCCTCAGACTGCATATCGAAGCCGGCGAGGTCGCAGGTCCGGCTGAACGCCCCCTGAAACCCGTAGTCGCCGACCTTGGTCTTGAAGCAGCGCACGAACACCAGGGTTTTGGCGGTGGCGACGCCGTGCGCGCGAACGCCCCAGGGCAGGCGTCCCTGGGTCGGATCGATGCGCCGGCCGTCGAGATCGACAATGGCGATCGGCGCGCGGAACGCCTTGGGCTGGTCGGGCACGCCCGGCAACGGATCCCGCGTCAGCGGCTGGGCGAGGAAGCCGCTCACCGCCTGGCCCACGTCGGCGGTCTGGTCGGCGCCGGCCATGGCGGCCTTCAGCGCCGGCGCGACGCGCCCGGCCGCGGCGGCCGCCTCGGCGCGCGCCACCAGGCCGTCCAGCCCGGCCATGCGCTGATAGCCGTAATAGAGCCGATATCCGATCAGGCCGACGATGACCGCGATCACCACCCCGCAACCGAGGTTCGTCCTGTTGATCGGCGTGGTCATGTGTCCATGGCCCGCTCTCCGCCCCCCGTCACCTTCGCCGTCGCCACAGGACAACGGCCACGATCAGCGCCGCCACGATCAAGCCCAGAATGAGGATGCCGGCAAAGCCCGGACCGCCGCGCGCCGTCAGGGGCAAGGGCGCTACGTCGGCGACTGCGGGCGCCGAAAGGGCCAGGCTGGCGACGACGGCGGCCAGCGCGGCCGACAGTCCGACCGATCCCCGCAACATGGCGCCCCCTCGTCCCATCCGCACCGATCCTAATGCATGGCGTCGCTGAGAGTCGACCGGTCCTCCGGCGCCCCGTCTCGCGCGCCCGCGCCACACCTCGCTTGACCGCCGTTGCGTTAGGCGGTCAGCCTTGGCTCGCACGTAAGGACCATCCGCATGGCCGAGATCAAACCCTTCACGATCAACCCGCCGGCGGGCGCCGTCGAGGCGGTGCTGAGCCTGGTGCGGGCCTATCCATGGCCGGTGACGCCGGAGGTCGAGGACGGCTGGAACTATGGCTGCGACGGCGCCTTCCTCAAGGAGCTCTGCGCCTATTGGACCGACGGCTACGACTGGCGCGCGGCCGTGGCCGAACTTAACAGGTTTCCGCAGTTCACCGCCCAGGTCGAGGATTACACCCTGCATTTCGTGCATGTGGTCGGCGAGGCCAAGGGCAAGCGGCCGCTGCTGCTCAGCCACGGCTGGCCGGGCAGCCACTACGAGTTCTGGGGCTCGATCGAGAAGCTGGCCTTCCCTTCGCGCTTCGGCGGCAAGGCGGCGGACGCCTTCGATGTGGTCGTTCCCTCCCTGCCCGGCTTCGGGTTCTCGTCGAAGCCGAAGCGTCCGATCGGCCAGCGCACCACCGCGCGCCTGTTCAACACCCTGATGACCGAGGTGCTGGGCTACGACGCCTATCTGGCCCAGGGCGGCGACTGGGGTGCGGTGATCACCTCCTGGCTGGGTTTCGACCATGGCGACCATGCCCGCGCCATCCACCTGAACATGCTGGCGTTCAGACCCCAGGGCGGGCCCAAGGACGAGGCCGAAGCCGCCTGGGCGGCGCGCGCCGCCGCCGCCAGCCAGATGTTCGGGGCCTATCTGCAGCTGCAGATGTCCAAGCCGCAGTCGATCGCCTGGCTGGGCGCCGGCAATCCGGTCGGCCAGGCCGCCTGGATCGTCGAGCGCTTCCACGACTGGTCGGACCTGCGCGGCAAGCCGTTCGAGGAGATCTATTCCAAGGACCAGCTGCTCACCAACGTCATGCTCTATGTCATGACCGGCTCCTTCACCACCGGCGCCTGGTACTATCGCGGCCTGCTCGAGGAAGGCGCCTTCGCCGCAACCCAGGGCCAGCGCTGCGAAACCCCGACCGGCTTCGCCCGCTATCAAGGCGACACCGACTATACCGGCGGGCCGCCACGCAGCTTTGTCGAGCGCGCCTACAACCTGACCTATTGGAGCGAGCCGCCGCGCGGCGGGCATTTCGCCGCCATGGAGGAGCCGGACCTCTATGTCGAGGACGTGCGGGCCTGGGCGAAGGCGACCGACGCCGGATGAGCGCCCGCTACGACTTCGCCTCCGACAATGTCGCCCCGGCCATGCCCGAGGTGATGGCGGCGCTCGCCGAGGCCAATGAAGGCGTGGCCGCCTCCTATGGCGCCGACACGATCAGCAGCCGCGCCGGCGACCTGATCCGCACCCTGCTGGACGCCGACGCCGAGGTGCGGTTCGTCGCCTCGGGCACGGCGGCCAATGCGCTCACCCTGGCCGCGCTGGCCGCGCCGCACGAGGCGGTGCTCTGCCACGAGCACAGCCACGTCGCTACCGACGAGACCGGCGCGCCGGGCTTCTTCGGCGCCGGACTCGGCCTCACCCCCTTGCCCGGCGCCTCCGGCCGCATCGAACTGGACGCCCTGGCCAGGGCCCTGGCCGAGCCGGACGTCTCCCACCACCAATGCGCCGCCGCGCTCAGCCTGACCAACGCCACCGAGTACGGCGCGGTCTACACCCCGGCCGAGATGAGCGCGCTCACCGGACCGGCCAAGGCGGCGGGGCTGAAACTGCACCTGGACGGCGCGCGGCTGTCCAACGCCGTGGCCGCCGGCTTCGACATCACCTGGCTGGCGGCGCTGGGCATCGACATCGCCGTGCTCGGCGG
>DASYAQ010000005.1:0-15044 GCA_036501225.1 Caulobacteraceae bacterium
CGGGGCCGACCTATCACTGCCACTGCGGCAACTGCCGCAAATGGAGCGGCAGCGCCTTCGCCAGCTCGATGCGGGCGCCGATGGAGAGCCTGCGGCTGGTCGGCGGCGCCGAGGCGCTGAGCCGCTACGAGTCCTCGCCGGGGGTGATGCGCTGCTTCTGCAGGCATTGCGGCTCCAGCGTGCTGACCGAGCGGCGCGACAAGGGCCTGGTGCACATCCGGCTGGGAACCACCGACGGCGATCCCGGCGTGCGGCCGCAGTTCCACGCCTTCGTCGCCTCCAAGGCGCCCTGGTGCGAAATCACCGACGCCCTGCCGCGGATCGACGGCTCATCGTTCGGATTCGTTAGTCCTCACCCGTAGGGGAAGGATCGGATCAGTGCGGCGCCAATGCCGCGCGTTCGGCGGCGACGATGCGATCGATCTGGAAATAGAAGCTCTGGGTCTTGCCATCGCTGTCGGTCACGTCGAGCTTGTCGTAGCTGTGACCAGCGGCCAGGATCAGCTCCTGGGCGGTCACCTTCAGGTCGAAGGCGCGCATCACGGCGTACTCCTCGCCGACGCTGATCGGGGTGAAGGCCTGGGCCGGGCTGGAGCCGTCACCGGTGCGAATGGAGCGCAGCAGCCCGACCACGATGTCGTGCTCGCGCTTGGCGCCCGCCGCGTCGCCCAGCTTTTCGTTCGCCAGGTCGGCGACCACATGGGCGTCGATGTCGACATAGTCCTGGGCGAGGATAAGTTGGGCCTGGGCGAGGGCGGCCTTGGCGTCGCCGGCGTTGATCGCCGCGAACATGGCCTTGCGCGCGGGATCGGCGCCGCCGCCGGTCAGGTCAAACTCGGCCGAGTCGGCATAGGCCATCCGCAGGGCGCCCCAGTCGATCGCCGGCCCACCGGCCTTGGCCGTCGCCAGCAGGGCTTGGTAGCGCGCCTCGCTGGCGCCGTCGAAAGCCGCGGCCGGCGTGGCTGACGCCGCGGCCATGAGCAAAAGCAAAGCCGCGAACGCATTGCGCATGGCCGTCTCCTTCAATGCCCGCCCCGCTGGCCCCCTATACGCTGACCTGCGTCCCCATCTCCAGCACCCGTCCGGGGGGGATCTGGTAGAAGTCGGTGGGATTGGCGGAGTTCTTGGCCAGGAGGATGAAGAGCCGATCCTGCCAGTAGCCGAACAGGCTCTTGCGCAGGTTGGCCACCACGGTCTTGCGGCCGAGGAAGAAGGAGGTCGACAGCACCTCGAACGTCAGCCCCTCCTTGCGGCAGAGCGCCAGAGCCTTGGGGATGTTCGGCGTCTCCATGAAGCCGTACTTCACCTCGACCCGCTTGAAGTCGGCGTTGATCGGCCGGAAGCGGATTCGCTCGGCTTCCGAAACGCGCGGGCTGTCGGTGGTCTCGACGGTCAGGATGATGTTCTGCTCATGCAGGACCCGGTTGTGCTTGAGGTTGTGCAGCAGGGCGCCGGGGACGTGGTCGGGGTCGGCGGTGAGATAGACCGCCGTGCCGGCCACCCGTTGTGGCGGCCTGGCCTCGAGCAGCGGCAGGAAGTCGGCCAAGAGCGGCGTGTCGCGGCGCACCTTGGCGTTCAGGAGGTCGCCGCCGCGCACCCAGGTGGCCATGATCAGGAAGAGCCCGCCGCCCAGCACCAGCGGCATGGCGGCGCCCGAGAGGATCTTCAGCGAATTGGCGGCCAGGAAGGTCACGTCCAGCTCCCACAACGGCGCGATCAGGGCCAACGCCCCGAGCAGCGGCCAGCGCCAGCGGCGGCGCACGACGATGAAGGCCAGCGAGGTGGTCACCACCATGGTGCCGGTCACGGCCAGCCCATAGGCCTGGCCCAGATTGTCGGAGGTCTTGAACACGGCGATGAGCAGCACGACGCCGACGGCCAGGAACATGTTGATCTGCGGCAGGTAGATCTGGCCGGCGGCGGTCTCCGAGGTGCGGCGGACGATCATGCGGGGCAGGAGGCCAAGCTGCATGGCCTGCTGGGTCATGGAGAAGGCGCCGGTGATCACCGCCTGGCTGGCGATGACGGTGGCGGCGGTGGCCAGGATGACCATCGGGATGCGCACCACCTCGGGGGTCATCTGGAAGAACCAGTCCATGTCGTAGACCGGGCCCGATGCCCGGTGCAGCACCTCCAGCGCGAAGGCGCCCTGGCCGAGATAGTTGATGACCAGGCAGGGCAGCACCAGGAACAGCCAGGCCGCCTGGATTGGCCAGCGCCCGAAGTGGCCCATGTCGGCATAGAGAGCCTCGGCGCCGGTCACGGTCAGAAAGACCGAGCCCAGCACGAAAAAGCTCACCAGACCATGGTGGAGCAGGAAGCCGACGGCGTAGGTCGGGCTGATGGCCAGCAGGATGCCGGGCTGATGGACCAGGTGCGAGAGGCCGGTGGCGGCGATACACAGGAACCAGACCGCGATGACCGGCCCGAAAAAGCCGGCGACCTTGGCCGTGCCGCGGGACTGGGCATAGAAGAGCCCGCCCAGGATCGCCAGGCTGACAATGATCTCGACGCTTACGGAAACCGAATTCTGCAGGGCCGGAACGGTTTTGAGGCCCTCTACCGCCGACAGCACCGAGATCGCCGGGGTGATGATGGAGTCGCCGTAGAACAGCGCCGCGCCCGTCACGCCCAGGATGAAGACCAGCGTGGTTCGCCGGCCGATCGCGCTCTGGGCCAGAGCCATCAGGGCCAGCACGCCGCCCTCGCCCTTGTTGTCGGCGCGCATGAGAAAGAGGACGTATTTGACCGTGACCACCAGGATCAGCGCCCACAGCGCCATTGAAACGACGCCGAACACGGCGTCGGCGTGAACACCGTCCGCAGAGGCCTGCTGCAGCGCCAGGCGGAAGGCGTAGAGCGGGCTGGTGCCGATGTCGCCGAAGACCACGCCGATCGCACCCACCGCCATCGGCCAGAAGCGCGCATGCCGGCCGCCGTGCGGCGCCGGGTCGGCGGGGTCTGCGGGAAACGGTGCGGCGGACGATGGAGCAGCGCTGGGCGGCTCGCCAGTCATTCAAGCGCGGCTCCGAGGCGCGCGGGTTGAGCCCCGCGCGATCACGGCCGGCGCGATACGCCTGTCCGGGCGGCGGCGCAAGGCCGCGCGGTAGCGCTAGACACTCACCTGGGTTCCCATCTCCAGCACCCGGCCGGGCGGGATCTGGTAGAAGTCGGTGGGGTTGGCTGCATTTTTCGCCAGCAGAATGAACAGCCTGTCCTGCAAACGGCCGAGGCCTTTGCGCTGATTGGCCACCACGGTCTTTCGGCCAAGGAAAAACGAGGTCGACAGGACATCGTAGTCCAGGCCCTGGTCGCGGCACACGGCGAGGGCGGCGGGGACGTTCGGGGTTTCCATGAAGCCGTAAGTCACCTCGACCCGCTTGAAGTCGTCATTGATCGGCTCAAAGCGCACGCGGCCGCCGTCGGGCTCACGGGGGCTGTCGGTGGTGCGCACGGTCAGGATGACGTTGTGCGCGTGCAGGACGCGATTGTGCTTGAGATTGTGCATCAGCGCGCCCGGGACGTGCTCGGGATCGGCGGTGAGATAGACCGCCATGCCGGTCACCCTGTGCGGCGGCCGGGCCTTCAGCATCTGCAGGAAGTCGTCGAGCAGCGGCGAATCGCGGCGAACCCGGTTGGTCAGGATGTCGCCGCCGCGCACCCAGGTCGCCATGATCAGGAAGAGTGTGGCGCCAAGCACCAGCGGCATCGCCGCGCCGGACAGGATCTTCAGCGAGTTGGAGGACAGGAAGGTCACGTCCAGCAGCCAGAACGGCCCGATGACCGCCAGCGCTCCGGCCAGCGGCCACTTCCAGACGCGGCGAACGACGATGAAGGCCAGCGAGGTGTCCACCACCATGGTGCCGGTCACCGCCAGCCCATAGGCCTGGCCGAGGTTGGCGGAGTTCTTGAACACGGCGATGAGCAGCACGACGCCGACCGCCAGGAACATGTTGATCTGCGGCAGATAGACCTGACCGGCGGCGGTCGCCGAGGTGCGCTTGACCACCATCCGCGGCAGCAGGCCGAGCTGCATCGCCTGTTGCGTCACCGAGAAGGCGCCGGTGATCACCGCCTGGCTGGCGATCACGGTGGCGGCGGTGGCCAGGATGACCATGGGCGCGCGCAGGAATTCCGGCGTCATCTGGAAGAACCAGTCGACATCGCCGACCGGACGGCCCGCGGCCCGATGCAGCACGTCCAGCGCGAAAGCCCCTTGGCCGAGATAATTGATGACCAGGCAGGGCAAGGCCAGGAAGAGCCAGGCCGCCTGGATCGGCCAGCGCCCGAAATGGCCCATGTCGGCATAGAGCGCCTCGGCCCCGGTGACGGTCAGGAAGACCGAGCCCAGCACGAAGAAACTGACGATGCCGTGCCGGACCAGGAAGCCGATGGCGTAGGTCGGGCTCACGGCCAGGAGGATGCCCGGCTGACCTGCCAGGTGAGTGGCGCCGATGGCGGCGATGCAGAGGAACCAGAAGACCAGGATCGGGCCGAACAGACCGGCCACCTTGGCGGTGCCGCGGGACTGGGCGTAGAAGAGCGCGCCCAGTATCCCCAGGCTGATGACGATCACCATGCTGGGCGAGACGTCGTGCATGGCCGGCACGGTCTTCAGGCCCTCGACCGCCGACAGCACCGAGATCGCCGGGGTGATGATGGAGTCGCCGTAGAACAGGGCCGCGCCGGTGACCCCCAGCATAAAGACCAGGGTGGTGCGCCGGCCGATGGCGCTCTGCGCCAGGGCCATCAGCGCCAGCGTGCCGCCCTCGCCCTTGTTGTCCGCCCGCATCAGGAAGAGCACGTATTTGACCGTGACCACCAGGATCAGCGCCCAGAGCGCCAGCGAAACGACGCCGAATATGGCCTCGGCGCGGACGCCTTCGTGCTGGGAGACCTGGTTGAGCGCCAGGCGGAAAGCGTAGAGTGGGCTGGTGCCGATGTCGCCGAAGACCACGCCGACCGCGCCGATGGCCATGGGCCAGAAGCGGATGTGCGGATGGCCGTGAGGCGCGCCGTGCGGCGGCGCTGGCGTGGCAGAGTTTGCGGGAACGGGCCCCGCCGGCAATGGGGCGACGACAGCCGCCTTGCCAGCCATTCAGGCGCTGCCCGGAAGCGCGCGAGGGAGGCGCTGTGCGATCACGCCTTCGGCGATACCGCCCTCGGCTGGCGCACGCAAGCGGGTTGGCTGACGGCGGGGCGGCGGCTCAATGGAAGTCCCGCGAGCGCGGCAGGACGCGGACGTTGCGCGGATGGCGGTGGACGACCCGTTCCTCCTGCGTCCGTTCGCCGCGGTCGGGCGAGGCGCTGGTCGCCCCGTCGCCGGGGGAACGCTGGGGTTTCAGCGCCGGCTCGGAGAGCAGCAAAAGGTCCGGCGTGCGGTCCTCGATGGTCTCGGCGACCAGGTGGGTGACGTGGCCCGCCCCGTCCGGCGCATGCTGGATGCGGCCGCGGATGAGCAGAAGGCGCGCG
The DNA here is from genome assembly GCA_036501225.1 of Caulobacteraceae bacterium. GTDB lineage: Bacteria > Pseudomonadota > Alphaproteobacteria > Caulobacterales > Caulobacteraceae > Poindextera. The sequence goes on from DASYAQ010000005.1 coordinate 5,473, forward strand.
CCCATGACCAGCGGCCGATAGCGCTCGAACAGCTTCGGCCAGACCACGATATTGGCGACGCCGCTTTCGTCCTCCAGGGTCAGGAACACCACTCCCTTGGCCGAGCCGGGGCGCTGGCGGACCAGGACCACGCCGGCGACGGTGGCGCGCGCCGCGTCGCGCAGCGACTTCAGCCGGGCGGCGGGCACGGCGCCGGCGTGGCCCAGCCGCTCGCGCAGGAAGCTGACCGGGTGGGCCTTCAACGACAGGCGGATGGTCTCGTAATCGTTGACCACCTCTTCCGACAGCGGCGCGCGCGGCAGGGCGGCCGGCGGCGGCCCATCGGCCTCCTCCAGGCCCGCGAAGACGAAGAGCGGCGCCGGCGAGGCCGCCCCGAGCCCCCGCGCCGCCCAGAGCCCCGGCCGGCGCGTGAGATCGAGCGAGTTCAACCCATCGGCGGCCGCCAGCATGTCCAGCGCGTTGGAGGGCAGCACGACGCGGGCCTTCAGTTCGTCGAGGGAGCGAAAAGGCCCGCCGTCGGCGCGCGCCGCCTCGATGGCCAGGGCCCAGTCCTTCTTAAACCCGTCGATCTGCCGCAAGCCGAGGCGAAGGGCGCATCTTCCAAACTTCTCCCGTGGGGAGAAGGAGGGGCCCACAGCGCCTCGCGCTGTGGGAGGATGAGGGCGTACGCCGTCTCCGGATAGTCCGAGAGGCCGTAACCCCTCACCCTCCCGCTGCGCTACGCGCGCGGGCCCCTCCCTCTCCCTCTGGGAGAGGTTTTCTAAGGTGCAATCCCAGTCGCTTTCGTTGATGTCTGGATGGCGCACCACGACGTCGTGGGCGCGGGCGTCGCGGATGATCTGGGCGGGGGCGTAGAAGCCCATGGGCTGGCTGTTGAGCAGCGCCGCGGCGAACACCTCGGGATGGAACCGCTTAATCCAGGCCGAGACATAGACCAGGTAGGCGAAGGCCGCCGCGTGGCTTTCGGGGAAGCCGTATTCGCCGAATCCCTTGATCTGGTTGAAGCAATTCTGCGCGAACTCGGGGGCGTAGCCGCGCCTGACCATGCGGCCGACCAGCATCTGCTCATAGGAATGGATGGTGCCCATATGGCGGAAGGTGGCCATGGCGCGGCGCAGGCCATTGGCCTCGTCGCCGGTGAATTCCGCCGCCTCCATGGCGATGCGCATGGCCTGTTCCTGAAACAGCGGCACGCCGAGGGTCTTGCCGAGCACCCGTTTCAGTTCGTCCGGCGGGCCGCAATCGGCCGAGGGTGACGGAAACGGCGCCTCGAACGGCTGGCCGGCCGCCTCCGCCGCCCGCATCTCGGCGCGGCGGTTCAGATAGGGGTGCACCATATTGCCCTGGATCGGCCCTGGCCGGACGATCGCCACCTGCACCACCAGGTCGTAGAACTGGCGCGGCCGGAGCCGGGGCAGCATGCTCATCTGCGCCCGGCTCTCCACCTGGAAGACGCCGAGCGAATCGGCCTCGCACAGCATGTCGTAGACGCGCGGATCCTCCTTCGGGACCGAGACCAGGTCGAGGTCGCGGCCGTAGTGAAGTTTGATCAGTTCGAAGCCGCGGCGGATGGCGGTCAGCATGCCCAGCGCCAGCACGTCGACCTTCATGATCTTCAGCTCGTCGATATCGTCCTTGTCCCATTCGATGAAGGTGCGGTCCTTCATCGCCCCATTGCCGACCGGCACGGTCTCGACCAGCGGTCCCTGGGTCAGCACGAAGCCGCCGACGTGCTGGGAGAGGTGGCGCGGGAATTTGATCAGCTCGGCGGTGATATCCAGCGCCAGCTTCAGCCGCGCGTCCTGGCGCCGCAGCCCGGTGGCGTCGACGTGCTCGTCCTCGACCTTGGCACCATAGGAGCCCCAGACCGTATTGGCCAGCGCGGCGGTGACGTCCTCGGTCAGGCCCAGCGCCTTGCCGACGTCGCGGATCGCCGAACGCGGACGATAGTGGATGACCGTGGCGCAGATCGCCGCGCGGTGGCGGCCATAGCGCTCGTACACATACTGCATGACCAGCTCGCGCCGCTCGTGCTCGAAATCGACGTCGATGTCCGGCGGCTCGCTGCGCTCCTCCGAGATGAAGCGTTCGAACAGAACATCCTGCTTGGTCGGGTCGACCGAGGTGATGCCGAGACAGTAGCAGACCACGGAATTGGCCGCCGAGCCGCGTCCCTGACAGAGGATTTCGCGGCCCGGTTCGCGCGCCCAGGCGACGATGTCATGCACAGTGAGGAAATAGGCGGCGTAACGGACCTTGGCGATCAGCCGCAGCTCCTTGTGGATGGTCTTGAGGATGTCGGGCGGGATTCCGTCGGGAAAATACGTTTTCGCCCCTTCGAAGGTCAGGTCCTCGAGGTGCTGTTGCGGCGTCTTGCCCGGAGGGACCGGTTCGTCGGGATATTCGTAGGCGAGTTCGTCGAGGGAAAAGCCGCAGGCCGCGACGATCTCGGCCGTGCGCCCGACCGCCGCCTCGTGGCCGTGGAACAGCCGCGCCATCTCGGCGGGGGGTTTTAGGAACCGCTCCGCATTGGCCTGCAGCCGCAAACCGGCCTCGTCGATGCTGGTCTTTTCACGGATGCAGGTCAGCACGTCCTGCAAGGCGCGTCGTTCGTAGTGGTGGTAGAGAACGGCGTTGCTGGCGACCATGGGCGCGCCGGTCCGCTGAGCGATCCCCGCCAGCCGCGCCAGCCGCGCCCGATCGTCGCCGCGATGCGCCGGCGCCGCGGCCAGATAGAGCGCATCCGGCCAGGCCTCGCGCCAAGCCGCCAGCCTGGCTTCGAAAGCGGCGTCGAGGCTCGCCGGCGCGGGAACCAGCGCGACCATGCCCTCGCCCAACGCGACGGCCTGGTCGAAGTCCAGCCAGCACTCGCCCTTGGGGATGCGGGGCTCGTCGGCGTCCGTGGTCCAGCCCTCGACGCCGCTCTTGCCGATGGAAAGCAGCCGGCAAAGCCGTCCGTAGGCGGCGCGATCGCGGGGATAGACGATCAGCTCGGTCCCGTCGTTGAACACCAGCCGGCAACCGATCAGCAGGCGCAAGCCCACCGTCTTGGCCGCGGCGTGGGCGCGCACCACCCCGGCCAGGCTGTTGCGGTCGGCGATGCCGATGGCGCCGAGGCCGAGCGCCTTGGCCTGCTCGACCAGTTCGGCCGGATGCGAGCCGCCTTCGAGGAAGCTGAAGTTGGAGCGGGCGTCGAGCTCGGCGTAAGGGCTCATGCGAAGACCCCGGCGATCCACCAGGAGGGCGCGCGGTCGGCGTCCTCGCGGCCATAGAGGCCCTCGCGATAGAGCCAGTAGCGGCGGCCGTTCTCGTCCTCGACGCGGTAATAGTCGCGGGTGCGCTGCGGCCTGGCGCCCAGGGCCCACCATTCCGCGCCCAGCCGCTCCGGCCCCTCGGCCTTGACCACGCGCCGGGATGCGCGCCGCCAGATGAAGCGGGCCGGCACGCCATCGGGCAGTTCGGCCAGGGTCTGCACCGGCTCCGGCGCCTCGAACAAAAGGATGGGGCGCAGGCGCTGGTCGTCCCGCTCCGGCGGGGCGGGGGCTTGCGGCCCGGCCGGCGTCCAGGTCTCGCTGCGTTCCGGAACCCAGCTTTCCTTGAAGCTTGGCCGGCGCACCACGCTCTCGCCAAGCCGCGCCTGCAACCGGTCGATCAGGGCGGCCAGCGCCTGAGGCGGCGCGGCGTCGGCGGCCTCGTCCATCTCCATCTGGCGCGCGTCCAGCGCCTCGGCCTTTTCCGCCGACAGCATCAGGGCGTCGATGCCGAAGCCGAGATCGAGCCGATCCAGGCCCTTTTCGCGCAGCAGCCGGATCAGGTGGGCCGGGGTCGCGGCCGGCGCGCTCAAGGCCGCCTCGATCAGGGTCGCGCGCCCATCGACGCGAAAGCCGGTGAGCCTGAGGCGCCGCGCGCCGCGCCCATCGCGCGCCAGCTGGCCGCAGAGCGCCTCGGCCAGGGCCGGCAGATGCACGCCGACGCCCGCCATGTCGATCACCGGCTCGGCGAACGGGGTCCAGACCCGATAGCTGGGCGCCGGGCGTTCCGAATCCAGCGGCTCGGGCGTGAAGCCCAGGGCCTGGTCCAGCCGCTCGACGACGCGAAAGCCGATCTCGCCGCGAAAGCGCCGCGCCAGGCCGGCGCGCGGCAGGTCATAGAGATCACCGATCGATTTCAGCCCGAACTTCTTCAGGAGCGCCAGCGCCTTGGCCTCCAGCCGCAGGCCCTCGACCGGCAGGCCCGACAACGCCTCGCGAAGGCCGCCGGCGGGTGCGACCCGCTCCGCCGCACCGGAGAACCGCGCCAGAGCCCAGGCGGCGGCGGGGGTGTCGGCCATGGCCACATGCACCGCGACCCCGGCCCGCGCCAGCCGGCCGCGCAGCTCGGCGAGCATGGCCGCCTCGCCGCCGAACAGGTGGGCGCCGCCGGTCATGTCGAGGAAGAGGCCCTCGAAGCCGGGCGTCAGGGTGTCGATGGCCACCGAGGGCGAAAACCGCTCGGCCCAGAGCGCCAGGCGTTTCAGCGCCGCCAGGTCGCGAGCCTGTTCGGCCGGGGCGCTGATCAGGCGGGGCAGCATGGCGCAGGCGTCGGCATGGGCCTGGCCGCGCCAGAGCCCGGCGCCTCGCGCCGCTGCGTTCAGGGCATGCAGGGTCAGGCCGTGCACGCCCTTCTCGACCAGGGCGAATGGCGCGCCCTCAGGCGGCGGCGGACGCTGCGGCTGCGAACGGGCGGTCGGTCTCATCCAGACCGTGACCGGCCAGTCCGGCAACCACGCGGAGACGACCCGTTTCATCGTCCTGCTCCAAGGCCCAGGCGCCGGGCGGGCCGTCGCGGCGGCGCACCAGCTCTGCGTTCAGACGCACCCGCCCGGGCGCCGCGGGATCGTATGCATGGGTGGCGGACGGCCCGGCCTTGATCCGCCAGCGCCGCCGCGCGGCGCTCAAATCCCCGGTCGGCCCGGCCCGCAGCAGCACGCCCAGCGCGCCGCCGGCGCGGGCGGCGAAGTCCAGCCGCCGGGTCGCCACGAAGGGCGGCGCCTCGACGCTGGCCAGGCCGCCGGCCACCGCGCCGGACTTCAAGGCCTCCTCCAGCGCCCAGAGCGCCTCGACTTCGCGCTCCGCCCGGATCCAGATCAGCCGCTCGGGGCCCAGCCCCCAGCCGGCCAGGCCGCGCGCGAACGGCCGGCCCCGCTCGCGCAGCCAGAGCCCGGTGGTGACCAGGACCACCGGCCGCGCATCCTTGGCCGCCGCCAGCCGCCCGAGCGCGAAGGCGAAGGTCGCCGCCGCATCGGCCGGCTCGGCCGCCGCCGCCTCCTCCAGCGGCTCGCACACGCTCGGAAAGAGCGTGGGATCCGGCGTCGGCAAGGGAGAGAGCAACGTCAGGGACATGGAGGCTAAACCAATATGTTCCTATTTTGTTCTCGAAAACCGCGACAGAGTCAATCGCAAAGAGTCTTGCGCTCGCGGCGGCCGCGAGGCTGAACACCGCCGATGAGCCCCACCGGAAAGCAGGCGGTCTACGGCGCCCCGCCCCTGAACCTGGCCAACGCGCCGGCGCGCGCGGCGCAACGCTCGCCGCTGGTCCCCGGCGCGCCAGGCCTGGAAGACGCCGCCGACGGCTCGCTGCAGCGCATCGTCATCGCCGCCCCGCCAGGCGTGCTGGAGCGCCGCTTCGTGCTGGCCCAGGCCCTGCGCGCGCTCGCGCCTGGCGGCGAACTGGTGGCGCTGGCCCCCAAGACCAAGGGCGGCGCGCGCCTGCGCAAGGAGCTGGAGGCCTTCGGCTGCACGGTGGTCGAGACGTCCAAGCAGCACCAGCGGATCTGCGCCTGCCTCCGGCCGGACGCGCCGCGCGGGCTGGACGCGGCCATCGCCGCCGGCGGGCCGCAACAGCCGCCGGCGTTGGGCCTGTGGTCGCAGCCCGGCCTGTTCAGCTGGGACCGGCCGGATCCGGGCTCGGCCCTGCTGGTCCCGCATCTCGGCGATCTCGCCGGCGCCGGCGCCGATCTCGGCTGCGGCGCGGGCGCCCTGGCCCTGGCCGCCCTGGCCGCGGCCAAGGTCAGCCGCCTGACCCTGATCGACATCGACCGGCGCGCCATCGCCGCCGCGCGACGCAATATCGACGACCCGCGCGCGGCCTTCGTCCAGGCCGACCTGCGCGATCCCGAGGCGCCGCTGTCGCACCTCGACTTCGTGATCATGAACCCGCCCTTCCACCTGGGCGCGGCGGAGGACCGCAGCCTGGGCCAGGTCTTCATCGCCCGCGCGGGCGCCATGCTGCGCAAGGGCGGGCTCTGCCGGATGGTGGCCAATGTCGGCCTGCCTTACGAGGCGGTGATGAAGCAGAGCTTTTCCAGGGTTTCGGCGCTCGGCCAGGGCCACGGTTACAAGCTGTTCGAGGCGATCCGCTAGGCCCGGTCCATAAGCGCGGCGAGGTCGACCGGCGGCGAGGCGCGCGCATCCTCGACCGCCTGACCCGCCGCGTCCCCAGGCGCCAATCCCGGGCCGGCCGTAAACCGGCCGAGAAACTCGATGGCGCCGCGGCCGCCCAACAAGGGCGACGCGCACGTCGCCTGGATCTGGATGGCCTGGTCCGACAACCGCCCGAACAGGGTCCGCAGCACCGGCTCGATGGCCACGAGCTTGGTGACGTCCTCCTGCCGCAGCTCCTCGTACAGCGGCTTGATCAGGGCGATGATGTCGAGCTGGCCGGGGTCTCGGAACAGGGCGCGAATGGCGGGCAAGGCCACGGACAGGGTCAGATAGGAGAGGTCCGCTACCGCCATGTCGATCGGCGGGTCGAGGTCGGCGATCCTGACCTCGCTGAGATTGGTCCGCTCCAGGGCGCACACGCGCGGATCGGCGGCCAGGCTGGCGCGGAACTGCCCGTGCCCGACATCGACGGCATAGACGAACGCGGCGCCCGCCTGCAGCAGACAGTCGGTGAAACCGCCGGTGGAGGCGCCGGCGTCGAGCGCGACCTTTTCGCGCACGTCGACGCCGAAGGTCTGAAGCGCGTGGGCCAGCTTGTAGCCGCCGCGGCTGGCATATTTCAGCGGCAGGCCGCGCAGGTGGATCCGCGCCGTCTCGGCGACCATCAGCCCAACGGCGGTGGTGGTTTTCTCGTCGACCACCACCTTGCCGGCCATGATCCAGCCGCGCGCGGTGCGCAGGTCGGCGAAATAGCCCTGTTCGACCAGCAGATCGTCCAGCCGGGCGCGTTTCTTGGCCACCGAAATCTCCGCCCACGCCGGCGCTTCGGCATGGTTAACCAGTCGTTAACGGCTGCAAGCGCCAAAGTGAAATGGGGCTTGCTCCTGACGAACCGACATCGTCCACAGGAGATGGGTGTAACGCTACATTTAGCGGTTGCGCCGCGTTTACACGCTAGGAATCGGTGGTTAGCGTCCGAAGGCTGGGCTGGGAGACCGATTCGCAATGACGGCGAACGCGCCTTGGAGCGTGAAGGGGATCGATCCGAAAGCGCGCGAAATCGCCAAGGATCTCGCCCGCCGCTCGGGCATGACGCTTGGCGAGTGGCTGAACCAGATGATCCTCGACGACGGCGCCCCGGAAGAGGCCGCGCCGCCCCGGCCAGCCGCGTTCTCCAGCCCTGACCAAGCTGCATCCTACGAGCGTTTCGAAGCCCCCGAACATCCCGGCGACGACGTGCTGCGCGCCTCCCAGGCGCTGGATCGGCTGTCGGCCCGCATCGAGGCGGCCGAGCGGCGCGCCACCCTGGCCATCAGCGGCATCGACCAGTCGGTCTCCGGCGTGCTGAGCCGGCTGGAAACCACCGAACGCGAACAGACCGCCGTCTCGGCCCGCTTCGAAGGCGCCGTCGGCGAGCTGGCCGAGGAACACGCCCGCATGGCCGAGCGCCTGCAGCGCATGGAGCTGGAGGCCATCGCCCCACCCTCGGTCGAGGCGGTGCGCTCGATGGAAGGCGCGCTCGCCAAGGTGGCCAGCCACCTCTACGACGGCGAGGCCAAGGCCGATCAGCGCTTCGGCGACCTGCGCCGCGAACTCGACGGGCTGAGCGCCCAGCTGGCCATTGGTCCATCCGCCGCCAGTCCGGATGAACAGGCCGATGCCGTGGTCGAGCGCCTCGCCGGGCGCCTGAGCGAGGCGGAAGAGCGCACCAGCGCGGCGATGCGCGGGCTGGAAGCCTCCTTCGCCCAACTCGACGAACGCCTTGCCGGCGCCGAGACCCGCATCGAGGGCCGTGTTCCCGAGGCCAGCCTGGAACAGCTCGCCACCAGCCTGTCGGCCCGGGTCGACGCCGCCCGCGCCGAGATGGCCGACAAGATCCGCGAGGCCGCCGACGGCCGCTTCGACCGAATGGAGCGGACGCTGAGCGAGATGACCGGCCATGTCGAGGAGGCGGAGCGCCGCTCGTCCAGCGCCATCGAGCGGATGGGGCATGAGGTTCTACGCATGGCCGACACCCTCGGCCGTCGGGTGCAGGAGGTCGAACACCGCTCCGCCGACGCGATCGAACAGGTGGGCGGCGAGGTCGCGCGCATGAGCCATTCCATGGAAGCGCGGCTGGAGCGCAGCGACGAGGTCGGCGCCAAGGCGCTGGAAAAGCTCGGCGGCGAGATCGCCCGCATCACCGAGCGGCTGTCCGAACGTATCGCCAATGCCGAGCGCCGCTCGGCCCAGGCCATGGACGATGTCGGCGAGCAGGTCAGCCGCGTCTCCGAGCGGTTGCAGGACCGCCAGGAACGCACCTCGACCGAACTTTCCGAACGCATCCGGCTTTCCGAGGAGCGCACGGCGCGGCTGCTGGAAGATGCGCGCGAACGCATCGACCAGCGGCTGGAAGAGACCCAGAAGCGCCTCGCCGAGGCCACGGCCGCCGCGCCGTCCACGCCCGGCTTCGGCCACAACGCCTTCGATCCAGACGTCGGGCCGTTCGGCCGCGAACGCTTCGATACCCCGGTGGGAAACTATGTCGATCCGGATGTGACGCCGTTCCGCGAGGACGACTTCGCGCCGCTGAGCGAGCCCGCCGGTTCGGCCACGGCGAGCCGTTTCGAACCGGAAGCCGCGCGCTTCGCGGAAGAGACCCGGATCGAGCCCGACGCCGACATCTTCGTCGATGATCCTCCTGACGGACCCGCGCCGATGAGCTTCGGCGAACGCGGCCGCGAGGTCGCCGGCTCCGACGCGGAGAGCCCGATCGAGTCCGAGCCGCGCTCCTTCGGCGGCTTCAGCCCCGATGAGCTGATCGCCCCGCCGGCCGAGGAGGCCGTGCACGAGGACGCCTTTATCGACGCCGCCGGCGAAGTCCCGCCCGCGACGCCGGAGGCGTACGGGGCGCAAGCGGAGCCCGAGCCTGCAGCCGAACTCGAGGTCGCGCCGCAAACCCACGACGCCGAGCTGGATGAGCCCGACCCGCTGCCGACGACGCCGCTCTCCACCCGCGAACTGATCGAGCAGGCTCGCGCCGCCGCCCGCGCGGCCAATCTGAGCCCAGCCGAAGCCCGGGCCGGCAAGGGACGCAAGCCCGACAACCGCGGCATGTTCGGCGGCCTTGGCCGCAAGCCCGAACCGAAGAAGCGCCGCGGCGGCTCGACC
>DASYAQ010000006.1:0-2296 GCA_036501225.1 Caulobacteraceae bacterium
CTGTGGCTGGCCTCCGACCTCGGCCGCTCGGCCACCGGCGAGATCGTCCACGTCGACGCCGGCATCCACATGATGGGGCCGCCGGAAGAGCTGTTGTAGCGCTAAAGCCCCGCCAGAACCGCGTCGCCCATTTCGCTGGTCGAGAGTGTCCCGCCGATATCCCGTGTTCGCGCCCCGCCGTCGAGCGCGGCCTTGACCGCCGCGCCCAGCCGGTCGGCCAGGTCGGGGCGGCCGAGCGACCAGCGCAGCGCCATCTCGAAGGACAGGATGGTCGCCAGCGGATTGGCCCAGCCCCTGCCGGCGATATCCGGCGCCGCGCCGTGGATGGGCTCATAGAGGCCGGGCTTGCCGGCCGCTCCCAGCGACGCCGAGGGCAGCATGCCGAGCGAGCCGGTCAGCTGGGCGGCCTCGTCGGAAAGGACGTCGCCGAACAGGTTGTCGGTGACGATGACGTCGAACTGGCGCGGCTTACGAACCAGCTGCATGGCGCAGTTGTCGGCCAGCATGTGCTCGAGCTTGACGTCGGCATAGTCGCGCGCGTGCAGCTCGGTGACCACCTCGCGCCAGAGCAGGCCGGTCTCCATGACGTTGGACTTCTCCGCCGAGGTCACCTTGTTGCCGCGCCCGCGCGCCAGTTCGAAGGCCACCCGGGCGACGCGTTCGATCTCGTGGCTGGTGTAGACCTGGGTGTCGACGCCGCGCCGGCCGCCGTCGGGCATGGCCTCGATGCCGCGCGGCTGGCCGAAATAGACCCCGCCGGTCAGCTCGCGGACGATCAGCAGGTCGACCCCTTCGATCACGTCGCGCTTCAGGGTCGAGGCGTCGACCAGGGCTTCGAAACAGATGGCCGGGCGGAGGTTGGCGAAGACCTCCATGCCGGCCCTGAGCGCCAGCAAGGCGGCTTCCGGCCGCAGATCGCGCGGTGCGCTGGCGGCATATTCGCCGCCGACCGGGCCCTTCAGCACCGCGTCCGAGGCCTTGGCCAGGTCCAGGGTGTCGTCGGTCATCGGGGTCCCGTGCGCGGCATAGCTCGCGCCGCCAAACGGCCGCTCATCGATCACCAGGTCGTTGGTCAGCCGCTCGGCGACCCGCCGGACCTCGGCGGTGACTTCCGGACCGATGCCGTCGCCCGGCAGGAGAAGCAGACTGCTCATGAATGTCCCTTGTCTCAGAGCGTGCGTTTGGCGGCGATCTCATAGGCCTTGAGGTTGCGGTCGCTGACCCCGAACCCCGGCCAGGCCGCGCGCCAGGCGGCCATATGGGCGGTCTTGAAATGGGCGTCCAGCGCCGCCTGGTCGCGCCAGATCTCGAAGACGCGGATCAGGCCGGGCTCGGCGACGTCCTCGGCATAGCTGTAAGCCGCGCAGCCGTCCTCGGCGCGGGTGGCGGTCATCATGGCCAGCATGTGCGGACGCAAGCCCGCGAGGCGCTCGGGCGCCACGCGCACCGTGCCGGCGACGATCAGGCTCATCGGCGCTTTTCCAGCCAGGGATGGGTCAGCCTGCGCCGATCTTCGAAGCCGCCGATGTGCGCGTGGTGCTGCAGCGTTTCGCCAATGGCGTCCAGGCCCTTGAGCAGCTTTTCCTTGCGGCCCGGATCGATGTCGAAGTGGAAGACCTCGCCCGACGGCGCGGTCACGGTCTGGGCCTCCAGGTCGACGGAAAACACGTGGTTGCCGCCCTTGGCCTCGGCGCTGAGCCGGCGCACCTGCTCGTCGGGCAGCACCACCGGCAGGACGCCGTTCTGGAAGCAGTTCTCATAGAAGATGTCGGCGAAGGACGGCGCGATCACGCAGCTGATGCCGAAGTCGAGCAAGGCCCAGGGCGCGTGCTCGCGGCTCGATCCGCAGCCGAAATTCTCGCCGGCGATCAACATGTTGGCGCCCTGAAACGCCGCGCTGTTGAGGACGAACTCCTCCTTGAATTCGCCCTGTTCGTCGAAGCGCAGATCGTAAAACAGCCCCTTACCGAGGCCCTCGCGCTCGACGGTCTTGAGGAACTGCTTCGGGATGATCTGGTCGGTGTCGATATTGGCGATCGGCATCGGCGCGGCGGGGCCGTCGAGGCGGATGAAGGGGGTCATGGCTATATCTGAACTATGCGTAATCCGGGATATTCGGCGAAGGCTCGGTCGCGGGTCATCACGGTCAGGTCGTCTTCCAGGGATTGGGCGATAATCAGCCGGTCGAAGGGGTCTCGGTGGAGAAGCGGTAGCCGACTTAGTCTGTCAATGTGGTTGAGGCGAATGGGCAGGATATCGGCGCTGAATTCGCTCGCCATCTCGGTGAAGGCCCGCG
>DASYAQ010000007.1:0-3800 GCA_036501225.1 Caulobacteraceae bacterium
GGCGAGATCCGGATCGAGGTCGCCTGCGACGACGAGATCGGCGTCATCCGCGCCGACGCCCGGCGCCTTGGCCAGAGCATCGACCACCTGGTGGAAAACGCCCTGATGCAGACGCCGGCCGGCGGCCAGGTGACGCTGAGCGCCAAGCGCGCGCCCAGCGAGGTGCAGATCCAGGTCTCGGACACCGGGCGGGGGATCGCCTTCCACGTCCAGGCGCACATCTTCGATCGCTTCGTCGGCCGCGACCGCGGCGGGCCGGGCCTGGGCCTGGCCCTGGTCAAGGCGCTGATCGAACTGCACGGCGGCTGGGTGGCGCTTGAGAGCGAGCCCGGCCAAGGGGCCACCTTCACCTGCCACCTGCCGGAGACGGCCTATTCGGGCGCCGCACAGGTCGAACTGGAGTTCTGATGCTGGACAAACTCTGGACGGCGAACCTCGCCCTTCGCCGTCGCTTTCCCGATGGCGTGCAGCCCTTCAAGATCATCGCGCGCTTGGCAGAGGAGTGCGGCGAACTCTCCGCGGAGGTCCAGCGCTGGGAAGGCATGGGGGTCAAACGCGAAAAGCATGGCCCGCCAGATCGCGACCACCTGGCGAAGGAAGTGATGGACGTGCTGCGCGCCGGACTGGCGGTCGCCGAATACTATGGCGTCGAAGCCGAACTGGAAGCCGCGCTCGACCGTTCCATCGACTATGCCGTGGCCCAAGGTCAGCTCACTCAGGCGGAAGCGGAAGGAAATTAGGTCGCAGCCACGATCGAGAGGCCGGCTAGTGCTGGCTTTCCGGCATCCGCACGATCAGCCCGTCGAGGGCGTCGGTGACCTTGATCTGGCAGGACAGGCGGGAATTGGGCTCCACCTGCTCGGCGAAGTCGAGCATGGACTCCTCCATGGCCGACATCGAGCCGGTCTTGTCGCGCCAGGCCTCGTCCACATAGACGTGGCAGGTGGCGCAGGCGCAGGCGCCGCCGCAGTCGGCGTCGATGCCCGGAATATTGTTCTTAACCGCGCCTTCCATGACCGACAGCCCCGGCTTCACGTCGATCGCGTGCTCGGTTCCGTCATGTTCGATATAGGTGATCTTCGCCATCTAACGCCTCGCACGCCCCTAGGCGGCGACCTCTTTCATGGAAATGGATGGATCGGCAAGTCTCTCGCGCGCGATGACGCGGCGTGAACCGATCAATTGACGGCCGCCCATGAACTCCGCGGGCGCGTTCACCGCCTCGACGGCCTGGATCATCCCCTGGTTCAGGTGGAAGACCGCGAAGTGCGCATTGGCCGGATCGCCGCGCAGCAGAACCTCGTCGACATCGAACGGCAGGCCGGCCAGTTGCATCTTCAGGTCGTACTGGTCGGACCAGTTCCACGGCACTTCATGCGGCGGCGGCGGACGCCCGGCGATGGCGCAGGCCGCCTGCCTAGCCTGCTCGAGGGCGCTGGGCACGCTTTCCGGGCGGAACAGGCGGTTGTAGAGCGGCATGGGCCTGAGCGTGACGTCGCCGATGGCGAAGATCGAAGCCTCCGACGTCCGCGCCGCCTCGTCGACGATGACGCCGGTCGTGCAGTCCAGCCCCGCCTCGCGCGCCAGTTCGTCATTGGGAATGGCGCCCACCCCGACCAGGACCACGTCGCAGGCGATCAGCCGACCGTCGCCCAGCCGCACGCCGGCGACCCGGCCGCCAACGCCCTCGAAGCCGGTGATCTCCGCGCCGAGCTCGAAGGCGACGCCGCGCGCCTCGTGGTAGGACTTGAAGAAGCTGGAAAGGGTCTGGTTGGCGACCCGGGCCAGGACGCGGGCCTCGCGCTCGATCACCACGGCGTCCGCGCCCAGCGCGCGGGCCGAGGCCGCGACCTCCAGCCCGATATAGCCGCCGCCGATCACCGCGAGCCGCCGGCCGGGGCCGAGCTCGGCCTTCAGCGCCTCGGCGTCGGCGGCGCTGCGCAGCACGCGCACGCCTTCGAGATCGGCGCCCTCGATGTCCAGGCGCCGCGGCCGCGCGCCAGTGGCCAGGATGAGGATGTCAAAGGCGAGGTCTTCGCCGCGGCTCAGCCGCACGCGTCCGGCGCCGCGATCGATCGCCTCGGCGCGGACGCCCAGGCGCAGGTCGATGCCATGTTCGGCATAGAAGCTCTCCGGCTTGAGGGTCAGGGCGTCCTCGTCCGCCTCGCCCTTCAGCCAGGCCTTGGACAGCGGCGGCCGTTGATAGGGTGGAATCGGCTCCTCGCCGATCATGGTGATCGGCCCGGCGAAGCCGTACTGGCGCAAGTTGGCCGCGGCCATGCCGGCGCCGTGGCCGGCGCCGATCATGACCACCCTTGAGGTTTCCTCACCCATCAGCGACCGATGCAGAAAAATGACGGTTGCGTCAACTTACGGTCTCTCCACTTGTCGCCGTATGCTCCATATGGCATGCTCCGCCGTATGAATGATGCGCGAAAAATTACGGCAATCCTTCCGCGGCAGTTGCTCGCGACGGCTCAGGCATACACCGGCGCGGGCGTCGCGGAGACGCTGAAAATCGCGCTGGAGCGGTTGGCGCGCGAGCAGTTTTACGGTCGCATGCGCGAACTTCGCGGCAAGGTGAAGCCGGAAATCGATCTTGAGGAGCTGCGCGAAGACCGCGAGTTCGACGAACACGGCAACGTCGTCAATTGATCGGCGCGGATACCTCAAGCCTCATCGCCTACCTTGCGGGCGCGGGCGGCGACGATGTCGCGCTGATCGGCCAGGCCATGGCGTCCGACGAATTGCGCCTTCCGCCGCCGACCGTCACCGAACTGCTGTCCAAACCGTCCGCTCAGCTGGACTACCTGCTGCACGCCGTGCCGCTGCTCGACCTGACGCCGGGCTTTTGGGAACGCGCCGGGCGGTCGCGCGGGCTCTTGCGGGCGAAAGGCCTGAAGGCCGCTCTGGCCGACAGCCTGATCGCCCAATGCTGCATCGACGCCGACGTCGCCCTGATCGCCCGCGACGGCGACTATCGCCACTTCGCGAAATGGTGCGGACTCAAGCTGGCCGAATAGGTCCTAGACCACCCGCTCGACCATCATCTGCTTGATCTCGGCGATCGCCTTGGCCGGATTCAGGCCCTTGGGGCAGACCTGGGCGCAGTTCATGATGGTGTGGCAGCGATAGAGCTTGAACGGGTCTTCCAGGTCGTCGAGCCGTTCGCCGGTGGCCTCGTCGCGGCTGTCGGCCAGCCAGCGGTAGGACTGCAGCAGCGCGGCCGGGCCGAGGTATTTCTCGCCGTTCCACCAGTAGCTCGGGCATGCGGTCGAGCAGCAGGCGCAGAGGATGCACTCGTAAAGGCCGTCGAGCTTCTCGCGGTCCTCGGGCGACTGGCGCCACTCCTTCTGCGGCTCCGGCGTCGTGGTGTGCAGCCAGGGCTCGATCGAGGCGTACTGGGCGAAGAAGATCGAGAGGTCCGGGATCAGGTCCTTGATCACCGCCTGATGCGGCAACGGCGAGATCTGGATCTCCTTGCCGGGGACCTCCTCCCAGCCGTGGGTGCAGGCCAGGGTGTTGCGGCCGCCGATGTTCATGGCGCAGGACCCGCAGACCCCCTCGCGGCAGGAACGCCGGAAAGCCAGGGTCGGGTCCATGGTGTTCTTGATGTGGATCAGCACGTCCAGCAGCATCGGGCCGCACTGGTCGACGGCCACGTCATAGACGTCCCAGCGCGGATTGCCGCCGCCTTCCGGGTCCCAGCGATAGACGCGGAAAGCCTTGACGGTCTTGGCGTCGGCCGGCGCCAGCCAGTGCTTGCCTTTCTTGACCTTGGAATTCTGCGGCAGCGTCAG
>DASYAQ010000008.1:0-6366 GCA_036501225.1 Caulobacteraceae bacterium
CCTCCCCACAACAGCACCGAACGCCGCCGATCCAATACCAACCGCTGCCCGCGGCGAAGGCCCGCGCCCGCACGCCGACCCGACCGATCAACCACCCCTCAATCATCTCGCGCTGGAGAAGGGTGAGATATCCGGGCTAGACCTCATGCTCCAGCGGCAGCTGATCCGCGGCGAGCCACGTCCTCGCCGCGGGGCAGGCGTCGGGTCTCACCGCAAATTAATTCCCGGGAATCTCTCCGCGAGCACTCGGACCGTAAGGTTCGGCGTGCCCGCACCGGCGTGCGCTGTAGCCGAGAGCGGCCGGCCACACGACATCCGTTGCTGTTGCCCCTAGTCTGCTGAGACCAACTCAACGGGTGGGAAGCCAATGTCACTTTCCGATCTTGCTTCACTGGGCAGCTTCGTCAGCGGTGTCGCCGTGCTTGTCTCGCTGGTGTTCCTCTATTTTCAGGTGCGCCAGGTGAACCAGCAAGTCCGCCAGGCTGAGCGGAACCAGCGCGCGACCATCGCTCAGGTGCGGGCCAGCCGCACCGTTGACATCAGTTTGAGCAGCGCCGATCCGTCCCTGGCTCTGGCTTACTGGAAGGCCGTCGGGGGCGCGGCGGACCTGACGGCGATGGAGTTGCAGCAGTTCATGGCCGTCTTCCGAGCCTTCCTGGTGAACACCGAGGATACCTTCCTGCAGGCCCATCACGGATTGCTGGAGGAGGCCACGCATCGCGCCTTCCTGGCGTCCATCGGCGCGACGTGGGCCAGTCCGGCTTACCGCCTGGCCTGGCCTCTCATGCGCAACGGGGTCGGCGACGAGTACGCGGCGTTCATCGACAAGCTCATCGCCGAAACGCCGATGCGGCCGCCCTGGTCGATCGAGGACCGCCTCGCGGATTGGAAGTCCGGATGGGCTGAGTTGACTCTGACCGCTTAGCGAGCCGGCTCAGCCGCCGCGGCCGCCGACCGAGACCGTCGGCGTCGGCTGGCTGGTCTGGGTTGGGATCGCCATGATCGTCATCAACTCGGACAGCAGCGCGAAGTTGCGCTTGGTGGTCTCGTCATCGTCGGCGATGGCGTACCAGTGGTTCGACGACCGCCAGGCGACGAAGATCGGCACCCCCGGGAGCGCCTGGCTGGGCGGCGCGTCCGACTCGACGATCAGCAGAAAGCGGCGGGCGGTCGCCAGGCGATGCTCGGCCGCGCCCGAAAAGTTCGACCCCGCCGCCGGGCACTTGCGGCTCGGGCCCATGCTGAAGAGGTCGACCAGGCTCGCATGCTGGACGTAGCAGTCGAAGAAGCCGGTCAGGACCGCATCGTCGGACGGATGGTCGCAATGCCCGCCGGCGCAGTCCACCGAGTCCTCGTCGGCCGGCAGCAGGGTGTAGAAGTTGGGCGACGTTCCCCAGAAGTCGCCGCCGTTCCAGGGCTCGGCGCGGATCTTCCGATAGGCGGCCGGCGAGACGAACTCGATCAGCGGCTCGGGCCGCTGGGCGGCCGCCTTCAGCACCCCAAGCGCCGAGCGCGTGCGCATCACCGGCGAGAGCGTCTCGCAGGTCAATTGCCCCGGCAGCGGGGCGACCGCATCCAGCGGCGCGTTGCAGTGCGAGGCCGAGCCGGGCGGAACCGGCGAGGTGCGAAGCTCGACCCAGCTCGGCAGTTGGCGGAACTCGCCGTCGAGGAAGGGACCCAGCTCGGTGCTGGCGGCGCCGATCACCACATGGCCGTCGCCGCGCTGGTCGGCCGCATCGAGCGCCTTGGTCACCAGGGCGAGGGTCTTCATGTGCGCGAGATAGCTGGCGAGGTCGTCCTGGCTCTCGACCGGCCAGTAGATGCGCAAAAGGCTGATCCACAGCCGCAGCACGTGCTCGCGGGTGGCGAGGTCGTCGTTCTTGCCGGGTAAGAGGTAGAAGGTCAGCGTATCGTCGCCACCGCCCGAGGCGCCTGGGGTCGAGACGCTGGGCTTGGCCTCGTCGCCGCCCTGCGAAGAGCGCGCACCGCCGGACAGCGTGGAGCGGCCGGCCGACGAGGTCACCGCCCCGATCGCATCGAGCGCGCTCAGCGCGTTGATCGCCGTCGAGGTGTCCAGATAGTTCGGCGCGGCGTAGTTGACGGCAAAGGTCATCACCGCGGTGATCGGCCAATCGGAGTCGGGCAGGGTGGCCAGGAAGTCGACCGTGATCGGCGTCGACAGCTGGGCGATCAGCGGCTGGCCGGTCAGCGGCGTGTAGGTGATGGTCGGCGTTTCCTGATAGATCACGCCGCTGGTGAACAGGCCGGCCTCCGCCGGAACCACCAGCGAGGCGAGCGCCCCGGCGGTGTTGGACGTCGGCACCGCCCGGCCGGCGCCTTGCAGCGCGACCTGGCCGCCGATGCCGGCGACCTGCGCGCCGGCGCTGGCCTGAAAGGTCAGTCCGGCGTTGATCTGGGTCACGTCCATCACCAGCGGCATCTGGGCGTCGCGCACGCGCACGATGTTCTCCAGCAGCTGCTGCTGCGACGTCTGCTGGATCGCGGCGTTGTAGTCGGGGCGACCCATGGCGATCGAACTCGGTCCGACATGCTGGCAACCGGCCAGGGTCAGGGCGGCCGCAATGATCGCGGCGTCGCGCGCTTTGGCCATTACGCCTTTCATGCCCCTCCCCTGCGTCGCTCCAGCGTTGATAGACATACCACCAGCGCCCGTCGAGCGGGACCGCGGCTCCGAGCATCGCCTGGCGCTTCACAACAGACGCCGCTGAATCAAGCTGAAGCCGCTATACCCTTTGTTCTGGATGAAGCGGGCGACTGGCTAGAGTTCGGCCGCGACGGCGGGCGGGGTCGCGCCCGGATCTCCGGCGAGGTGATCGAGGTACGGTTGAATGCGGCGATGCGGCAAGGCCGACGCGGGGCGAACATGATCGTATTTCGCGGTTGGGGGTGGATGGTCTTCTTCCTGGGCATCGGCTGTTTCGTCGCCGGCCTTGTCGGCGTGGACGCCCTGGAGCCGGGCGCGGCCGCCCACACCGGCGCTCAGTCGACCTCCGACGGCTGGCGCGCGGTCGCTTTGGGTCTTGCGCTGGAGGCGCCGATCGTCTGGGTCATAGCCTTCAATCGCGATCGGAGCGCGCCGGGCCGCGACCATTTCTGCTACGTCCCGCTGAGGTACTGGCCGCCTATTCTGGCCGCGCTCGCGATCTGCGCATTCATCGCCTCGTTCTTCGGCGCCTATTTGCCCGCATGGTGAGCCGCGCTGCCGATAGGTGACGGGAACGCCTTTCGCGCCGTCAGTCCGCCCCTTCGCCGGTCTTCAGCCAGTGCGCGCATTCGGGCGTGAGGTGGGCCGCGGCCACCGCGTCGCAACGGGCGATCTCCGCGGGCGAAAGCACGTCGCGCCAGCGGCCGTTCGTCCCCTTGTTGAAGAAGCTCGACGCGCCGTGCTCGAACATCATGTCCATGAGCGGCGCGCTGGCGGCCTGTTGGCGCATGTAGTCGATGCCGCAATGCCCGACCATGGTCGGAAACTTCGCCTCGTCGATGTCGATGTCCAGGAATTCGGCCAGCCGTCGCATCTCGCCGGGCAGGTCGGCGATAAGGTTGGCGTAGTGCAGCAAGAGCACGTTCGGCCGGCCGCGCTGGTCCCACCAGCCCTGCACGTGTTCCCAGAACGGCAGGTCGTGGAAGCCTGGCGCGACGTCGGTCTCCAGCCAGTCCAGGTAGTACTGGCGTACGTCGGTGCTCGGCGCGCTCCACTTCGGCCACGGGCCCGCGGCGGCGTTGATGTTCTCCCAGGCCGCCGCCGTGAACGAGGTGCAGTGATTGTAGACGCTCCACAGCACGTCGCGGGCGTCGCGGCCGATGTAGACGTACTTGACATCCGGACTGTACGGCATCGCGTCGAACGGAAGGTGCGTCTTCATGAATCGGCGATGGGTCTGGGCATCCAGCATCGCGGCCATGTCGGCCAGGGGCATCATGAATCTGACATCGACCCAAGGCGACGAACCGAGAGCCGCGACCTCGTCGTCCCCGCCGGAAATGAGCTGAGCGACCATCTGCTGGGTCAAGGTCGTGCCCGACTTGGCCCAGGTGGCGACGACGACGTCATCGTCGCGCAATTTGACCTGGTTCCAGCGCGCCGAATCGAACATGCGCGTCTGGATTTGCCGCGCGGCCACCGGGCTTCCGATAGTATCCGTCATCTGCTCCCCCGATCGGTGTCGTTCGGTTCTGTCGGGGAGATTGCCGTCCGCACGATGGCTGGGCGCGGCTCTGGAAGTCCAATCCCCCCCGATCGAACGACAGACTCTCCCCCGGATATTCCCAGGTCAAGCCATTCGGCCTCCAGGCCGCTACTCGCCGGGCCGCCCCTTGGCCGTCCCAGATATGCCTGCTGTCGACAAGCACCACATTGCCGTCCCGGAAGAGCACATTGTCATCCCGGAAGTCGCCGTGGACGAGCTGCCGCGGCAAGTCGGGGATAAGATCGGCCGAGTCGCTGACTGTCGGAGCGCTCAGGTCTTGCTGTCTCGGCGGCCCTTGGCGTCCGCGGTCTCGAGCAACTCCAGGACCGGGCAGGAAGGCGCCGGTCCTTCAGTCCCACAGCGGCCGACCGTCTCGGCCAGGACGGCTTCGAGCCGGGCGAGGTCGGCGATCTTGGCGCGGACGTCCTTCAGGTGGGCCTCGGCGACGACGCGGACGTCCTCGCAGGCGCGGTGACCGGGCTCGGCCAGGCCGAGCAGCGCCCTGATCTCCTCGATGGAGAAGCCCAGTTCCCTCGACCGCCTCACGAAGGCCAGCCGACGCAGCGCCAACGGCTCGTAGGCGCGGTGGCCGCCTTCGGTGCGGCCCGGCGCCGGGATCAGTCCGATGCGCTCGTAGTAGCGGATCGTCTCCAGATGTACGCCGCTCGAACGGGCGACCCGCCCGATCGAGAGTCCGTGAGATGCTCGCATGCGAAAATACCTCTTGATCCCGTAGCGGCTACGGATTGCAGCATGACCTGGATCCAGCATCAGGACCAGTCCTTGAGCCCCGCCGATCCGACAAAGCCGTTGCTCGACCTGACCTCGACGATCACCTGCCCGGCCTGCGGCGGGCGTTCGAGCGAGACCATGCCCACGAACGCCTGCCTCTACTTCTACGACTGTCCGGCCTGCGGCGTGCGGCTCAAGCCCAAACCCGGCGATTGCTGCGTGTTCTGTTCCTACGGAACCACGCCGTGCCCGCCGAAGCAGACACCCGCAGAGGAGCCCTGCCAATGACCACCACCGCCGCCCCTACCGCAAGACCGCGCGACATCCTGGCCAGCCGATGGCGGACCGCCATGTTCTACGGCTTGCCCAGCCTGGTGATCTTCGCGAGCGGCATGACGATCCACAGCAATCTCGTCACCCTCGACATCGAGAGCCCGTGGCGCGGCGCCATCTGGGCCGTCTCCATGGGCGTCATGGCCGCCGCCTGCCTGGTCAACACCCTGCGCTGCGGGCGCATGCATTGTTACTTCACCGGCCCCTTCCTGACCGTCATGGCGCTCGCGAGTCTGGGTTACGGTCTGGGTGCGCTGCCGCTGGGCCCCAGCGGCTGGAACATTATCGGCACGACCACCCTCGTCGGCGCGGTGGTCTTGATCTGGCTGCCCGAAGCCTTGCTCGGCAGGTATCGGGCGGGTGGAACGCCCGGGTGAGCGCCGCACCACCATCCACCGCGCGACGCGCCACAGCTGGAGGACGGCCGCGCGCCTTGTCCGCGATCGGGTCGCGAGCGGCCGAACCAGCCGGCTCAGCGTTTGAGGAAATCATCGATTCCCGCTTTTGCGCTCTCGAAGCTCAGGTTCTCGGCCATGGCCCTTGAAGCCAAGGCGTAGGCTTCGTCCAGCGGCAGCTCGATCTGGCGGTGAAAGACGCGCTTGCCGAGCGCGATGGCTTTCGGGGCCTTGGCGGCGATGGCCAGCGCCGCCTCGTCAACGGCGGCGTCGAGCTCGGCGCCGGGCACGGCGCGATTGATCAGTCCCATGGCGGCGGCCTCGGCCGCCCCGACGAAGCGGCCGGTCAGCAGCATCTCCAGCGCATGCTTGCGGCTGACGGCGCGCGCCAGCGCCACCCCCGGGGTCGAGCAGAAGAGCCCCAGATCGATGCCCGACACCGCGAACCGGGCGGTGTCGGCGCTGAAGGCCAGGTCGCAGCTGGCGACCAGCTGGCAGCCGGCCGCCACGGCGGCGCCCTGCACGCGGGCGATGACCGGCTTTGGGCAGGCGACGATTGCCTGCATCAGCGCCGAACACTGGGCGAACAGCGCTTCATGGGCGGCGGCGTCGCCGCCATCCCGCAGTTCGGCCAGGTCATGGCCGGCGCAATAAAGGCGTCCGCTCGCGCCAAGCACGATGACCCGCACGGCCGG
>DASYAQ010000009.1:0-6916 GCA_036501225.1 Caulobacteraceae bacterium
GTCGGCCGGCGGATCGACGAGAGCTCCCCCATGGTCGACGCCCGCCTGCCCGACGGCAGCCGCGTCAACGCCGCCATCTCGCCGATCACCATCGACGGCGCGGCGGTGTCGATCCGCAAATTCTCCAAAAAGCCCTACGACTTGCAGCGGCTGGTGACGGTGGGCGCCATGCCGGCCTGCGTCGCCGAGTTCCTGCACGGCGCGGTGCGCTCGCGCGTGTCGACAGTGATTTCCGGCGGCACCGGGTCGGGCAAGACGACCCTGCTCAACGCGCTCTCCGGCGCGATCGACCACAAGGAGCGGCTGATCACCATCGAGGACGCCGCCGAGCTGCAGTTGCAGCAGCCGCACGTGGTGCGCATGGAGACCCGGCCGCCGAACATCGAGGGCAAGGGCGAAATCCGCCAGCGCGAGCTGGTCAAGAACGCGCTGCGCATGCGGCCCGACCGGGTGATCCTGGGCGAGGTGCGCGGCGAGGAAGCCTTCGACATGCTGCAGGCCATGAACACCGGCCACGAAGGCTCGATGGCCACCATCCACGCCAACACCCCGCGCGACGCCATCACCCGCCTCGAGCAGATGGTGGCCATGTCCGGCATGCGGCTGACCCCGGAATCCACCCGCGGCCAGATCGCCTCGGCCGTGCACCTGCTCGTCCAGGTCATGCGCCTGTCCGACGGCAAGCGCCGCGTGACCAGCGTCACCGAGATCACCGGCATGGAAGGCCAGGTGGTGCAGATGCAGGAAATCTTCGCCTTCCAGCGCCTGCACACCGAGGCGGACGGCAGCGTGGTCGGCGAATTCCGCGCCACCGGCCTGCGCCCCGGCTGCCTCGACGAAATGCTGCGGCGGGGGATCAAGTACGACGCGGCCAATTTCGACCCTGGCCGCGCCTTGAGCTGACCGATGTTCGGGTTTCACCTCGACGCCGCCTTCGCGGTCCAGATCCTGATCTTCGCGGCGGTCTTCTCGGCCTGCCAGGCGGCCTATGGACTGGCGCGCGTCGGCGGCGCCAAGCGGGCGGTGAACCGCAGGCTGGCCCTGTCCGAAAGCGGCCTCGGCATCGGCGATATCGTCGGCGAGCTGCGCAAGCAGCGCGGCCTGCGCCAGAACGGCGAGCACCGCCTGAGCTGGCGCTGGCTGGCCGACCTGGTGGTCAGGTCGGGCGTGGTCTACCAGCCGCGAAACTGGGCGATCGTCATTGCCGGCATGAGCCTGAGCACGGCTCTGCTGGTCTTCATGTTCACCCACAATCCGCTGTTCGCCGCCGCCGCCGCCGTTGTCGCCGGAGCCGGGATTCCGTTCGTCTATCTGAAATTCATGGCCGCCCGCCGCTCCAAGGCGCTGAGCAACCAGCTGCCGGACGCACTCGAGGTGATCGTGCGGAGCCTGGAGGCCGGCCACCCGGTGCCGACGGCGATCGGCCTGGTCGGCCGCGAAATGCTCGACCCGATCGGGTCGGAATTCGGCATGGCCGCCGACGAGATCGCCTATGGCGCGACGCTGGAAACCGCCATCGGCCACATGGGCGCGCGCTGCCGCCACATCGACATCGACCTGTTCGCCGCCACCATCCGCCTGCAGGACCGTTCCGGCGGCAACCTGACCGGCCTCCTGCGCATGAACGCCCACACCGTGCGCGAACGGCGCAAGCTGCGGCTGAAGATCGCCGCGGCCTCGGCGGAGGGCAAGATGTCGGCCTATATCCTCACCGCCGCGCCCTTCTGCGTCCTGGGGATCCTCGAGCTCATCCAGCCGCACTTCTACGGCGACGTCATCCACCTGAAGGCGACCCAGTACGGCCTGATCGGCCTGGGCGTCTGGATGTTCCTCGGCAATCTGGTCATGCGCAAAATGATCGATATGAGGATCTGAGCCCATGCAGACCTCCCCGCTGCCCGATGCCCTGACCCTGGCCGCGCTGCTGATGGTGGCCGCCGGCGTCGGCGCGCTCGGCTTCGTCGGCTTCCTGCAGGCGCGGACCGGCCTGGCGCGGCGCGCGCGGCTGGAGCCGGCGTCGGCGGGCGGTCTCGACGCCGCGTCGCGTCCCACCGCCTTTTCCGGCCTCGTCGGCGGCGTGCGCCGCCTGGGCGGCCAGACCCAGACTCAGGATCCCAGCCAGGTCTCGGCCCTGCGCAACAAGCTGATGCAGGCCGGCTTCACCAGCCGCGAGGCGGTCGCCTATTATCTCGGCGCCCGCTCCATCGCCCTGATCGCCGCGACCATCGCGACCTTGATGGTGATCCCGCTGGCCTTCAGCCATACCGGCCTGGGGGCCATGATGGTGGCCGGCTTCTTCGCCCTGGTCGCGGTAATGGGCCCCGACCAGGTGCTGCGCATGCGGCGCAAGTCGCGCGAGCGGGAGTATCGCGACGGCTTTCCCGATCTGCTCGACCTGCTGGTCGCCTCGGTGCAGGCGGGCCTGAGCCTCGACGCCGCCGTCAGCCGGATCGGCGAGGAGCTGGGCAACCGCTATCCCAATCTGAGCGACCACCTGCTGCTGATGACGCTCGAGCTGCGCGCCGGCCGCGCGCGCAAGGAGGCCTGGAGCCGCCTGGCCGAACGGCTGGGCATCGACGAGGCGCGCTCCTTCGCCACCATGCTGCGCCAGGCTGAGGACATGGGCACCAGCCTTGGCGAGACGCTGAGCGCCTTTTCCGAAGACATGCGCGCCAAACGCATCCTGCGCGCCGAGGAACTGGCCAGCTCGCTGCCCGCCAAGCTGATGCTGCCGCTGATCCTGTTCATCTTCCCCTGCCTGATGGGCGTGCTCATCCTGCCCGCCGCCATCCACATCTCCCAGGCCTTCCCCCACCACTGATCTTTCCGCGCGAAGGGCAGGCTCAGGCCGGTCCCAGCCATCCCGCGGCGCGCAGCTTGGCGACCGAGGCGCGGCTGACGGGCACTTCCAGGCCGTTGCTCAGGCGCAAGGCCAGGTTGCGGCCGCTGGTGACCGGCTCGGCGACCGCGGTTCTGGCCACCCACCAGGAGCGGTGCACCTGCAAGCCGTCCGTCGCGCCGAGCTCGGCGATGGCGTCCTTCAGCGGGGTCAGGATCAGGTCCGAACCGCTGGCGGTGTGCGCCCGCACATAGTGGTCCTCCATCTGCAGGCAGAGCAGGTCGCGGCCGAGCCGCGGCGGCAGGCGGTCGAGGAAACCGCCGCCGCCAGCGACCGCCAGCCGCGGGGCGGGATCCGGATTCGCGTTCCAGCCGCGTTTCGCCGCCGCCTTCCAGCCGCGACCGACCAGAAAATAGTAGGCGAAGGACAGGGGCTCGGACAGGGCCAGGGTCTGGGCGTACTGGGTGAAGAGCGGGGTCATCCGGCCGTGATTGGGCGGCCAGACCCAGGCGGAAAAAAAGCGGAGTACGATCGCCAGCGGCAGGGCGCCGACCGCCACGCCCACCGCGATCACGAACCAGATCGGCAGATCGAACCGCGTTGCGCTCCTGGCCGCCAGCCGCACGATGGTCGACAGGGCGAGGAAGCCGATCCAGATGTTGGCGACCCAATAGGCGATCCGCGCGACCACGTTTCCGCCGTCGAAGCTGCCGAACGGCCCGATCACACCCAGGAAAACGCCGATCGCCGTCATGATGGCGAGGTCCGTCGCCCACTCGCGCGGCGTGCCGAAGAGGCTCGGGGTGTCGCTCATGCGCCGAGCTTTACCCCGCGTCGGAGCGGCCCCGCAAATGGCCATGCCCGTTCGCCCGTTCGCGCATCCGACTCGCCCGATCGCGAACCCGTTCGCTGACTGGCGCAAAGCCGGTGGCATGGCGGCCGCCGATGTCGTGTCTCGGGCCAACACCAATGGAGCCCGCCATGACCGCCGCAACCGAAACCCTCGCCAACCCGCCGCCGCAAGGCTTGCAGGCCCACCCCATCGTCCACGCCGGCAAGTGGCTGGCCGCCGACCTCTTCTCCACCCTGATGTTCGTCGGCCTCTATGCCGTCACCCACAGCGTCTATGTGGCGACCGGCCTGGCCATCGCCGCCGGTATCGGCCAGATCGCCTGGCTCAAGCTGCGCCGCAGCCGGATCGACGCCATGCAATGGATGAGCCTCGGCCTGGTGGTGGTTTTCGGCGGCGCCTCGCTGTTCGCCCATGACCCGCGCTTCATCATGCTCAAGCCCACCCTGATCTATGCGGTCATCGGCGCGGTGATGCTGAAGCCCGGCTGGATGAGCCGCTACCAGCCGCCGGCGGCCCTGCCCTGGAGCCGGGATGTGGCGGCCGCTTTCGGCTATGTCTGGGCCGGACTGATGTTCCTGACCGGCGCGCTCAACCTTGTCCTGGTCGCCCACGGCGATCCGAAGACCTGGGCCTGGTTCATCGGCGTCTTTCCGATCGCCTCCAAGCTTGCACTTTTCGCCGTGCAGTATCTGGTCACGCGAGTCATCGTCGTCGGGCGGATGCGCGCCGCCGCCGTCGCCGCCGGCTAAGGGGGGAGATCAGATGCACCGTCGAGACCTGCTCAGGGGCGCCGCGGCCCTGCCCCTGGCGGCGGCGCTGTCGCCCGTGGCCGCCGCCGCCCGCGCCGGCGCCCGGCGCGTGCGCCCCACCGATCCCGCCTGGCCCGGCGCCGCGCGCTGGGACGAGTTGAAGCAAAGCGTGGGCGGCCATCTGCTGGTCCCGCAACCGCTGGCCGCCGCCTGCGAGACCGCGCCCGACAGCGCCGCCTGCTTCGCCCTGCCCGCGGCCTTGCGCAACCCCTACTATATCGGCGACCAGCCCGGCGGGACCCAGTCTTCCGGCTGGCTGGACGCCTGGACGGCGCAGCAGAGCGCCTATGCGGTGGCCGCCCACGAACCGGCGGACGTGGTCGCCGCGGTCAATTTCGCCCGCCAGCACAATCTGCGCCTGGTGGTCAAAGGCGGCGGCCATTCCTATCAGGGCACGTCAAACGCCCCGGATTCGCTGCTGGTCTGGACCCGGGCGATGAACGCCATCACCCTGCACGACGGCTTCGTCCCCGCCGGCCTCGAGGGCGTTCAGGCGCCGATGCCCGCCGTCAGCGTCGGGGCCGGCTGCATGTGGATGGACGTCTATGACGCGGTGACCACCCGGGGCGGCCGCTATGTCCAGGGCGGCGGCTGCACCACCGTCGGCGTCGCCGGCCTGGTGCAGAGCGGCGGCTTCGGCTCCTTCTCCAAGGGCTTCGGCACCGCCGCGGCCAACCTGCTCGAGGCCGAGATCGTCACCGCCGACGGCCGCCTGCGCACCGTCAATGCGCGCCGGGACCCGGAGCTCTTCTGGGCGATCAAGGGCGGCGGCGGCGGCAGCCTGGGTGTCGTCACCCGCCTGACCCTGCGCACCCACGATCTGCCACCGACCTTCGCCGCCGTCATCGGCACGGTCCAGGCCAAGTCGGACGCGGCCTTCAAGCGGCTGATCGCGCGCTTCATGGGCTTCTATGCCGAGGCCCTGATGAACCCGCATTGGGGCGAGCAGGTCGCCTTCCATTCCGACAACAAGCTGCAATTCTCCATGCTCGGCCAGGGCTTGAACCAGACCGAGGCCATGGCGGTCTGGACGCCATTTCGCCAATGGGTCGCCGGCTTGGCCCAGGACTATTCGGCCGTCGGCCCGCTCATCTTCGCCATGCCGGCGCGCGGCTTCTGGGACGCCCCCTCGCAGAAGCATAACGGCGCCATGGTGCTCGACGACCGGCCCGGCGCCATTCCCAACCGCGGCTGGTGGACCGGCGACGGCGGCCAGGTGGGCGCTTTCTGGCACGCCTACGATTCCATCTGGATGCCCGAGACCCTGTTGCAGCCGGCTGAGCGCGGGCGGCTCGCCGACGCCCTGTTCGACGCCAGCCGGCATGCCGGCTTCGCGCTGCACTTCAACAAGGGTCTGGCCGGCGCGCCGCCCGAGGCCCTGACCCGGGTCAGGGACACCGCGACCAACCCCGGGGTGATCCACGCCTTTGCCCTGGCCATCGTCGCCAACGCCGGGCCGCCCGCCTACCCCGGCCTGCCGGGAACCGCGCCCGACCTCGTCAGCGCGCACGCCAACGCCGCCAAGGTCGCCGCGGCGGCTCAGGCCCTGCGCGCCGTCGCGCCGGGCGCCGGGTCCTATCTGTCGGAGAGCAACTATTTCAACGCCGACTGGCGCAACGCCTATTGGGGCGCGAACTACCCGAAGCTGCGCGCGGTCAAGGCCCGCTACGACCCGGACGGCCTGTTCACCGTCCACCACGGCGTCGGCAGCGACGACTGGAGCCCGGACGGCTTCACGCGACTCGGCTAAGGCTGGCGCCTCTGAGCCGGGAGCGGAGCGCGATGAAACCCTTGGTCATGGTCGGCGCGGGGTCGGGCTCGCTGCCGCGCATCGTCGCCGAAGCCGCCGCCGCGGGCGGGACGCCGCTGGCCGGCTATCTGGACGCCGGCGAGAATCCGCAGCCGCCACCGACGCCGCTGCCGCGGCTGGGCGACGAAAGCCGGCTGGATGATCCCGACTTCCTCGCCGCCTTCGACCTGGTGGTCGCCGTCCAGGGCCGCGGCCGGCGGCGCTTGTGCGAGCTGATCCTGGCGCGCGGCGGGACGCTTCCGGTCCTGGCGCATCCGGCGGCGACCGTTTCGGCCACCGCCAGCATCGGCGCCGGGACCATCTTGTCGGCCGGCGTCATCGTCCAGTCCGACGCGCGGATCGGCCGGTTCTGCGGGCTGAACACCGCCTGCAGCATCGACCACGACAATCTGGTCGGCGACAGCGTCTCGATCGGCCCCGGCGCCCATACCGCCGGCCGCGTCACCATCCTCGACGAGGCCTTCATCGGCCTGGGCGCCCTGATCATCAACGGCGTCACCGTCGGGCGCCGCGCCACGGTGGGCGCCGGCGCGGTGGTGGTGCGCGACGTGCCCGAGGGCGCGACCGTGGTCGGCAATCCGGCGCGCGTCTTGCCGGAGAAGCCG
>DASYAQ010000010.1:0-2533 GCA_036501225.1 Caulobacteraceae bacterium
GGGCATGGGATCCTCCTTGTTCAGGCGCCGACGAAGGCGCCCCGACGCCGTTCGGCCACGGCGCGAACGCCTTCCTTGTAGTCGGCCGTCTTGCGCAGCCGCGATTGTTCGATGAACTCGTGGTCGGTGATCGCCTTCACCGCCTCGGCCAGGCCGGCGCGCAGGGTGGCGCGAGTGGACTGCACCGCCAGCGGCGCGTTCTCGGCGATCTCCTTGGCCAAGAGTACGGCCGCGGCGCGGACCTCGTCCAGGGAGGCCAGTTCGTCGGCCAAGCCCCAGGCCACCGCCTGCTCGCCTGGAATGCGCCGGCCGGTCTCCAGCATCAGCGCCGCGCGCTGCAGGCCGATCAGCCGCGGCAGCGTGTGGGAGAGGCCAAACCCGGCATGGAAGCCCAGCTTGACGAAGTTGGCGGTGAAGCGAGCCTCGGGCGCGGCAACCCGGAAGTCGGCGACCAGGGCCAGGCCCAGGCCCGCACCGACCGCCGCGCCCTGGATGGCGGCCACGATGGTCTTCTTGTTGGAGAACAGCCGCACCGCCTCGACATAGAGCGGGTTGATGCCCTCCATGCCCTGGCCGCCGATGCCGGTCGGCGCGGTCAGGTCAGCGCCGCCGCAGAAGACCCGGCCGGCCGTCGCCAGCACCACGGCGCGGCAGTCCCTTTCCTCATCGAGGTCGCGCAGGGCGTCGGCCAGGTCGCGCATCAGCTCGACGCTGACATGGTTGTTCGGCGGCCGGTTGACCTCGACCACCGCCACATGGCCGTCCATCGCGGCCGAGACGTCGCCATATTGGGACTTCATCCGTTGAGCTCCGATTGCAGGAAGGCGGTCCGGACCGGAACGCCCGGCAGGGCCGCAATGAAGGGGTCGCCGGCTCCGCGCCAGACGGCGCAGACCACGCTGGCGACGGTGGCGCGTTCACGGCGCAGGTGCGCCGCGCCGTCGGCGATCGCGCCGCCGGTGGAGATGACGTCCTCGACAATGGCCAGGTTGAGGCCGGCGACGTCGCGGCCCTCGACCGCGCGGCAGGTGCCGTAGGCCTTGGCCGCCTTGCGCACGAAGACCGCCGGCAGGCCGCTCTCCAGCGCCATGGCGGTGGCGATCGGCACCCCGCCCAGTTCGAGCCCGGCCAGGGCGTCGGTGTCCGGCGGGATCAGGGCCAGCATGCGTTTAGCGAGGCGGCGCAG
The DNA here is from genome assembly GCA_036501225.1 of Caulobacteraceae bacterium. GTDB lineage: Bacteria > Pseudomonadota > Alphaproteobacteria > Caulobacterales > Caulobacteraceae > Poindextera. The sequence goes on from DASYAQ010000010.1 coordinate 1,187, forward strand.
CAGGTCAGGGTCGGATTCGAAGCGGAACTTGTCGAAATAGGTGTCCGACACCGCCCCGGAGCGCAGCACGAAACGGCCGGTCAGACGGGCGGCGGCATTGAGGTCGGCCGCCAGCGCTGGATCGGCGGCCAGGCTCATCGACGCCCGCCGAGCAGGTTGCGGGCCACCACCCATTTGTGCACCTCGGTCGGACCTTCATAGATGCGCATGATGCGCAGCTTGGCCGACATCTGCTGCAGCGGCAGCTCCTTGGTCATGCCCATGGCGCCGAAGGTCTGCATGGCGTGGTCGACCACTTCGTAGGCCATCTCGGTGGCGTAGGCCTTGATCATCGAGATCTCGACGCGAACGTCGCGGCCCTGGTCCAACTTCCAGGCGCAATCGTAGGTCATCAGCCGGGCGGCGTGAATCCGGGTGGCGGCGTCGGCGATCCACCACTGGACGGCCTGGCGGTCCGACAGCGGCTGGCCGAAGGTGACCCGCTGCGGAGCGTACTCGACGATCATGTCCAGGGCCCGCTGGGCCATGCCGATGGACCAGGCGGCCATCTGGACCCGCCTTGTGCCCAGGCGAAGCTGCATCGGCGCGAACCCCTGGCCTTCCGTGCCGAGCAGCTTCCAAGCTTCGACCCGGCAATCCTCCAGGGCGATCTCATAGGTGGCGGCGCCGCCGATCATCGGGATGCGGCGCAGGACGTTGAAGCCGGGCGTCCCCTTGTCGACCAGGAAGGCGGAAATGCCGCCGCGGGCGCGCTTTTCCTTGTCGGTCACCGCCATCACGATCGTGAAGTCGGCTTCCGCCGCGCGGCTGATCCAGATCTTGCGGCCGTTGATCACCCAGTCGTCGCCGTCGCGCTCGGCATGGGTCAGCATGCCGGCGGGATCGCCGCCGGCGCCGGACTCCGAGATGGCGATGGCCGAGCCGGTCTCGCCGCGGACATAAGGGTCGAGATAGGCTGCCTTCTGCCGCTCGTTCACCGTCGCCATCAGCATGCGCAGGTTCGGCGAGTCCGGCGGCAGGGTATACGGCGTGATCGTCTTGCCGAGTTCCTCGTTGACCCCGACCAGGGCCACGGCCGGCAGGTCGGCGCCGCCAATGTCCTCCGGCGCGTCCAGGCCCCACAAGCCCAGCTTCTTGGAAACCTCATCGATGCGCTGGCGTTCGGCCTCGCCAATGCCGAGGCCCTGGCCGGCGTCCTCGCGGGCAAGCACCGCCGGCTCCAGCGGCATCAGCTCGTCGGCGACGAAGTGGGCCACCAGGTCCTTGAGCATGCGATGCTCTTCGGCGATTTCGAAATCCAATGACGCCTCCCGAAGCGGCCGTTTCTCAAGTCTCGTCCGGTCGGTC
>DASYAQ010000011.1:0-7339 GCA_036501225.1 Caulobacteraceae bacterium
GAGGACAGTTCGGCCGAGGCCGACGCCAACTTCGTGCTCACCGGCGCCGGCGACATCGTCGAGATCCAGGCCACCGGCGAGCGGCGCGGCTTCACGCAAGGCGAGTTCGAGACCCTGTTTGCCCTGGCCCGCAAGGGCATCGGCGAACTGATCGAGATGCAGAAGATCGCGGCCGCCTGACGATCAGGCGACGATCGGATTCCAGGCGAAGACCTCCTTTTCATAGGCCAGTTCGAATCCTGCCCGGCGAAGATTGCGGTAGGACGGGACCAGAACCTGCTCGGTTTCCGAGACGAAATGGTCGCAGCCGAGCGCGAGCCCCTTGGCGATACGCGCCCCGATGAGAGCCCGCTGTGCGCCTCGACCGCGGAAGGCGGGCGCGGTGGCGGCGAGCATGAGACATCCGAAACCGTCCTTCACGGCCAACGCCCCGGCGGCCGCGGCTTCGTCGCCGCTGAAGGCCATGAAGTGGGAGAATCCCGAAACACCGGCGGTGGTGACGAAGGACTCGTGCGCCTCGGCCCAGTAGAGCATCGCCTTCAGCTCAACGGCGCGGGCCTGGACTTCGTCAGGTCCCAGCTCGCGCACGGCGAACGCGTCGGTCAGGTTCGCCGGAGGCCTCGCGTCACGCAGCACCACCGCCTGTTTCGCCCCCCGCGGCTTGAAACCCGTCGCAACAAGCCGGCGTCGGATCTCGTCCACGCCCGGCCCAGGAGTCAGGGAGACGGAGAAGCGCTCGACGCCCGCCTGGCCGAAGAGCCCGATCAAGTGACGGAGCCCATCGGGCTCCATGCCGGCCGGCAGGCCGCGCAGGTGCGCGATATTGGCGTGATGCGGCGCGACCGGGCTCGGGTCGATCGTGACGACGCAGTCGCCAAGTGGTGGGCCCTGCAGGCGGCGTCCGCGCGGAGGCGACAGCAACGTATCCCGGTCCGCCATGAGCTCGAACATCACGCGCGAGGCTTGGTCCTGCTCGGCGCCGCCAATGCGACTGACTTCGGCGAGTACGGCGTTGTCGCTCGCGCCGGCGGCGGCCAAGAGGCGCATCGAGCCGGTCTGGCGGCCGAACCGGGCCCAGGTCATCGGCGTGAGGCCGGTCGTGAGATCGTTCACCATCGCCGGGTCCTGGGCCAGGATCTCGCGCAACCGATCGTGAAACCCATGGGCGGCGGCCATGCAAATATCGACCTTGGCGTCCGCGCGGATCAGCATCTCGGTGATGTCGATTCGGCCCCGGCCGAACGCGTAGTGCAGCGCCGTGCGGCCTTCGGAGCTTCGCGCGTCGATCGGCGCCCCGGCGCCGGCGAGGTGCTCGGCCGCTCCGAACTGGCCTTCGATCACCGCCCGATGAAGCAGGCCGCCCCGCGCTTCTGGTGGATCGCCTAGGTCGACGACAAGCCCGGCCAGTGCCGGGTGATCGCGCATCATGCCATCGATTTCGGCCAGATCGCCGGATCGGATCGCGGCCAGCAGGCGCGCCTCAATCATCGGTGAAGCCGCCACGGTCAGGGCTTCGGGCAGGCGGTGATCATGGCGTCGATCGCGGCGTCGACCGACGGGATCGGCACGAACAGCTCCGTCCGGGCGTAGGAGGTGTAGGTCACCACGTGATCGAACTTCAGGTCGCGCAGGGCCTCGAAGCTTTTGCTCATCACCTTGCGGCTGTGGTTCCCTGGCCGCCAATGCCCGTCCTCACGCCAGACGAAGTCGGCAGTGAAGAGGATGCGCGCGCCTTCGACCTCGACCAGGGTCGAGAACTGGCCGGGGGTGTGGCCGGGCGTCGGAACCAGCAGCACGCCGCCTTCGACGGTCGTGCGCTCGAACGGCAGGGCGTGGTCGACATGAACGGCGTTGGCGCGGTGGCCCATGGCGTCGGCCTCGATGGCGCTGCAATAGATGGTCGCGCCAAACCGCTCGGCGAGCTGGTTGGTTGCGACGCCGCCCAGGTGGCGATCGCTGACCACGGCGGCCTTGACGCCGCCCGCCGCCTCGATCTCGTCGAAGGCGTCGCTCATGGAACCGACGCGGCTGACGTCCAGGATCAGGTTGCCGGCCCGCCGCCGGACGAGATGGGCGTAGCCGAAGCCCTTGCGCCCGTTCATTGGCACGAGGAAAACCCCAGGCAGGATCTGTTGCATCACGATGTCGCCTCCTCGAGCCGTTGGCCGAAGCAGAGGACGCGCCCGTCGATGTCGCGCACGACAAGTTCGCGGCCGTTCCAGATCGGCCGGTCGATCGGCTCCTGCACGATCTCCGCGCCGCGTGCGCGCAGTTCGTCGGCCAGGGCGGTCACGTCGTCGGCCTCGAAGAAGACGTCGTATTGCAGGAGCGACCGTTTATCGGCCGGCCGCGGCATGGCTTCCGGCGCGACCTGTTTGAACATCAGCCGCGCGGCGTCGCGTTCGAGGATGACGAAGCTGGGCGGGTTGCCGTCGAACCGGTCGAAACTGAACCCGAGGACGTCGCGGTAATATTCCGCTGTCGCGAAGACGTCGGCGACCGGGAAGCTGGGACAGGCCCGGTTCAGTCGTGCTTGCGCCACCTCGTCCCGCCTTGTCCTAGGACCTGAACCGCGATACTGATACTTTTAGTATCCATCTAGAGATAATTCGTCAAGGGCGGTCCCGCTGATCTCCAATCTGCAAATCCGCGCCGCGCGCGCACTGCTCGGCTGGAGCCAGGCCAGGCTGGCCGAGGAGGCCGGCGTTTCGGTCATCACCGTCAAGCGCATGGAAGCCTCGCCCGAGGCCTTCCATGCCCGCTTCGACATCGTGATGAAGGTCAAGGCCGCGGTCGAGCGGGCGGGGGTGGTCTTTCTGGACGGGACGGACGGCTTCAGCCACGGCGTCCAGCTGCGCACCCCTTAATCGATCCCCTCAGCCTCCTCTTCCTCCTGCTCCAGCTCGCCCGGTGGGCCGGGTTCGAAGCTCAGCAGGTCGCCGGGCTGGCATTCCAGTTCTCGGCAGAGCGCGTCCAGGGTGGAGAAGCGGATGGCGCGCGCCTTGCCGGTCTTCAGGATCGACAGGTTGGCGATGGTCACGCCCACCCGATCGGCGAGTTCGGTCAGCGACATGCGGCGTTCCAGGAGGATGCGGTCGAGGCGCACGCGGATCGGCATCTTTCTCGAGCCTTCCAGCGCCTAGATGGTCAGTTCGGCTTCGCGGCGCAGCCGGGCGCCTTCGCGGAACACCTCCGCCAGCACGAACACCACCAGCACCGCGAACCAGGTGGTCAGGTTGAGGCCGCCGGCCAGGTGCGTCTCATGCGCCGCCAGCCGGGCGTCCAGCAGGGTCATCGGGTAGCGAGCCATTTCGAGCAGGCCGAGCGCCGCCAACATCGCGCCGATCAGCCGCAGGCGGCTGACATTGCGGGGATGAAAGGGATCGCCCGTGGTCAGGGTGGCGAAGATCCGGCGCAGCGCGCCGACGATGACCAGGACGCCGGCGGCATAGAGGCCGGCGCCGAGCAGTTCGGCGGCGATCTCCGGCCCGCTCAGGCTGTCGCCGCTCAGGCCGCTGCGGATCGCCTGGCTGAACAGGGCGGGATTGAGATCGAACAGCAGTGAGGCGACCATGCCCAGCCCGATCAGCAGGATGCTGATGCACAGCGCGACATAGACCACGTCGAGGATGATTTTCAGGAAGCTGGAGACCGAGCCGGGTCCGAGTGCGCGCATGGCTGGCCTCGCCGTATGTATTGGGGCGCTGGAGCGCGCCCGGTTTCGCCGCCGGTCCCTTCTCACGCCCGGCGTGCGGGAGCAATCAAAGGGCCGGCGGCGAGGATGCTCCGGCTTGGCGTGGGGTCAAGGCGTCGCGCCTAGAGCGCATGGGCGATCAGGGCCAGGGCGGCCACGGGAAGCGCGGCCAGGAGGGCGAGATTGCCGAAGGTCATCGCGAAGCGATCGACCAGGTCGAGGAGAGAATGGTTCATTGTCTTTGTCCCAGTTGGTTGTTGCGGTGCAGCATTTGGGGGCGGTGAAGCTTGTTTTCAAGGGCCGTCAAGCACCGTCCTTGATTGAGAGGAATACAAAAACATCGATTCTCGATCAAGGAATTTATCGATAAACAATATTAAACTTTTGCAATTCATTACATTTTTGCAATGCACCAATTCCCGCGCCGCCGCCGCCGCTTGCATCGCGGGGTGCGATCGGAAAGAGAATCCGCGTAAGTCCTTTGTTCCGTGAGGAAAGCCGCCATGCCGCTCTTCCTACCCGCGGGCGCCCGGCTGATCGCGGCGACCCACAATGCCGGCAAGGCGCGCGAGCTGGTCGAGCTGCTCGACGGCCGGTTTTCGGTGACATCGGCCGCCGAACTGGGCCTGGCCGAGCCCGAGGAGACCGAAACCACCTTCGTCGGCAACGCCCTGCTCAAGGCGCGCCTGGCCGCCGACGCCAGCGGCATGATCGCGCTGGCCGACGATTCCGGCCTTTCGGCGGCGGCGCTCGACGGCGCGCCGGGAATCTATTCCGCCCGCTGGGCCGGACCGACCCATGACTTCACCATGGCCATGGTGAAGCTCGAGGAGCGGCTCGAGGCCACCGGGTCGACCGACCGCTCCGCCTGGTTCACCTGCGCGCTCGCCCTGGCCTGGCCGCACGGCGCGGCGATCGTGGTCGAGGGCCGGGTCGATGGGGTGCTGCGCTTCCCGCCGCGCGGCGACAAGGGGTTCGGCTACGATCCGGTCTTCCTGCCGGAGGGCCTCGACCGCAGCTTCGGCGAGATGGAGGCTGAGGAAAAGACCGCGCTCAGCCACCGCACCCGGGCCTTCGAGAAGCTGAAGGCGGCGGTGTTTTGACCGACGCTCCCGCGCCGCCGCTGGCCATCTATGTGCACTGGCCCTACTGCGCGCGCATCTGTCCCTATTGCGATTTCAACGTGGTCAGGGCGCGCGGCGGCGACGAGCCGGCCAGGCTCGCCAGCGCCATCGTCGGCGACCTCGCCGGCCAGGCGGCGGATCTTGGCCCGCGCGGGCTGAGCTCGATCTTCTTCGGCGGCGGCACGCCTTCGCTGATGACACCCGGCCAGGTCGGCGAGATCGTCGCCGCCGCCCGCGCGCTCTGGCCCGGCGATGCCGAGGTCGAGGTCACGCTCGAGGCCAATCCCACCGACGCCGAGGCCGGGCGGTTCGCGGGCTTCGCCGCCGCCGGCGTGAACCGGCTTTCGCTTGGCGTGCAATCGCTCGACGATGCGGCCCTGGCCTTCCTCGGCCGCAACCACGACGCCGCCCAGGCCAGGCGCGCGGTCGCCGCGGCGCTCGCCGCCTTCGAGCAGGTCTCCATCGACCTGATCTATGCCCGCCCCGGCCAGACCGTCGCCGCCTGGACGCGCGAACTCGCCCAGGCCATCGCGCTCGGCCCCAGCCACGTCTCGCCCTATCAGCTGACCATCGAGCCCGGGACGGCCTTCGCCCGCGCCGTCGAACGCGGCGCGATGACCCGCGTGGACGAAGACACGGGCTGCGCCCTCTATGAGACCACGCAGGATCTGCTGAGCGAGGCCGGGTTCGAGGCCTACGAGGTGTCCAACCATGCCCGGGGCGCGGCCGCCCGCTCGCGCCACAACCTGGCCTATTGGCGCGGCTGGGACTATCTCGGCGTCGGCCCCGGCGCCCATGGCCGCCTGACGCTGGGCGCCGGCCGCGTGGCCACCGCGACGGCGCGAAAGGTTTCCGACTATATCGCCCGCGTCGGGGCGACCGGCGCAGGCGTGGTCGAGCGCGTCCGGCTCTCCCCGCGCGAGGCGGCGACGGAGCGGCTGCTGATGGGCTTGCGCACCGACGAAGGCGTGGCCTGGACGGAGCTCGCCGCTCTGGCGCTCGGACCGGCCCACCCGGTGGTCGCCGATCTCGCCGCCGGCGGCTGGCTGGCGGTCGGCCCTGAGCGGATGGCGGCCACGGCCAGGGGCCGCCGGGTCCTCGACCACATCACCGGCGAACTCGCCAGCGCCGCGCCCCACGAGGCCAAAGCCCTTGGCCGTTAGACCGCCATCGCCGGCCCTGAGCGAGGTCGCTCTGCCGCCCGGCCTCTATCTGGTCGCCACGCCGATCGGCAATCTGCGCGACATCACGCTGCGCGCGCTGGACGTCCTGGCCGGGGTCGATCTGGTGCTGGCCGAGGACACCCGCATCACCGGCAAGCTGTTGTCGACCTACGGCATCTCCCGGCCGCTGGAGCGCTATGACGACCACGCCGGCGAGCGGGTGCGGCCGCGTGTGCTGGCCGCCCTGGCCAAGGGCGGGCGGATCGCGCTCTGCTCCGACGCCGGCACGCCGCTGGTCTCCGACCCCGGCTATCGGCTGGTGGTCGAGGCGGTCGCCGCGGGCTGCGCGGTTATCCCGATTCCCGGCGCCTCGTCGGTGCTGGCGGCGGTGAGCGCCGCCGGCCTGCCCACCGACCGCTTCCTGTTCGCCGGCTTCGCGCCGCCCAAATCAGTGGCCCGGCGGGCCTTTTTCGAGACCCTGGCCCCGCTCCGCGCCACGCTGGTGCTGTTCGAGAGCGCCTCGCGGCTGCGCGCCAGCCTGATCGACATGGCCGCCGTCTTCGGGCCGCGCCAGGCGGTGGTGGCGCGCGAACTGACCAAGCTGCACGAGACCCACCATCGCGGCGATCTGAACCAGCTGGCCGCCGATCCCGCCCTGGCCCGACCGAAGGGCGAGCTGGTGGTGGTCATCGGGCCCGGCGAGGCGATCGCCGCCAGCGCCGCCGACGCCGAGGCGGCGCTGGCCGAGGCGCTGGCGCGGCTCGGACCGGCCAAGGCGGCGTCGGAGGTGGCCAAGGCGCTCGGCCTCGACCGCCGCACGCTCTATCAGCGCGCCCTGGCCATGAAGGGCGCACGATGATCCGCCTTCGCCAAGGCTTCGGCGGAAGCGTCCGCCGAAGCTCCTCTCGGAGCGTAGGCGGATGAGCGAAACGCGGCGCTTGCGCGGGACCGCCGCGCGCCTCTCGGGCCGGCGCGGCGAGCTGGTGGCGGCGCTCTGGCTGATGGCCAAGGGCTACCGCATCCTGGGCTTTCGCCATCGCCTGCCCCAGGGCGAGATCGATCTGTTGGCCAAGCGCGGCCGGGTCCTGGTCGCCGTCGAAGTCAAGGCGCGCACCTCGATCGAGGCGGCGCTGGAAGCGGTCACCCCTGGCCAGCGGCAAAGGCTGCGCCGCGCGCTCCGCGCCTATGCCGCGCGCCGGCCGCGACTGGCCGCGGTCGAGGTCAGGCTCGACCTGCTGGCGCTCGCGCCGGGTCGCTTCCCGCGTCATATTCGCGGTGCATGGAGCGAGGACGACGAGTCGTGAGCGACCTCGGAGGCATCCGGTGACCCGTGAAGAGGCCGAGGCTGTGCTGACCGC
>DASYAQ010000012.1:0-2994 GCA_036501225.1 Caulobacteraceae bacterium
GAGAAGCGGGGTTGATCGCGGCATGGCTTCGGCATAAACGAAACAAACGAAATAAACAATCCAAACGAAACGGAATTTGAGCGAAGGAGATTGGGCCATGAAATGGATCGGCATCGTCGACACCATGTTTTCGCGGGTCAATATGGGCGAAATCGCCGTTGCGGCGCTGGCCGCCAAGCCGGACCGCGGCCAGCGGTTCGACGTCGTCCGCCGCACGGTGCCGGGCTTCAAGGACCTGGCTGTCGAGGCGCAGCTGCTCATCCAGAGCCACGGCTGCGCCATCGTGCTGGTGATGGGCATGCCAGGCGCGGAGGCCGTCGACCAGGTCTGCGCGCATGAGGCCAGCCTCGGCGTCATGGCCGCCAAGCTGCGCACCTCGACCCACATCCTCGAGGCCTTCGTGCACGAGGCCGAAGCCGGCGGCGACGACGCGCTGCTGGCCGCCATCTGCCGCGACCGCTGCGCCAAGCACGCGCTCAACGCCTACGACATGCTGTTCGACCCGGCGTCGCTGGTCGCCCGCGCCGGCGCCGGCGTCCGCCAGGGCTTCGCCGACGCCGGCAGCGTCGAGGCGGCAGCCTAAGAGCGGCGCATCCACCGCATCCCTTCTCCCCTCGCGGGAGAAGGTGCCCCTGCGAAGGCAGGGGCGGATGAGGGGCCGCGCTGGCCTCGAAAACGAGCTAGGCTGCAGACTAACCGAGTCATCGAAGACGACCCGCATGCGATACTCGCCGCCATCCTTGTGGCCGCCGCCGACCGATAATCTGGGAGTCCCGCGCGGCCCCTCATCCGACCGGTCTTCGACCGGCCACCTTCTCCCGCGAGGGGAGAAGGAACGCGAGTATGGCGCCGCTTTGCAAAATGCTCCCGGGCGACCACATTAGGCGCCCATCCCACGCCCGAGACCTAGCCCATGCTTGGAGAGACCCCCGTCAAGCCGGACCTGATCAAGGAAGGCTCCGACGACAGCTTCCTGGCCGACGTCATCGAGGCGTCGAAGACCCAGCCGGTGATCGTCGACTTCTGGGCGACCTGGTGCGGGCCGTGCCGCCAGTTGACCCCGGCGCTGGAAAAGGCGGTCACCGCCGCCAAGGGCGCGGTCAAGCTGGTCAAGATCGACGTCGACAAGAACCCGGCCTTTGCCGGCCAGCTGCGCGTGCAGTCCATCCCGACGGTCTATGCGTTCAAGGACGGCAAGCCGGTGGACGGCTTCATGGGCGCGGTGCCGGAAAGCCAGATCGCCGCCTTCATCGACAAGCTGGCCGGGCCGCCCGGACCATCGGACATCGACCTGCTGCTGGAGGCCGCCAAGGCCGACCTCGACGCCGGCGACGTCGGCGGTGCGGCGCAGGCCTATGCCGAGGCGCTGCAGGCCGAGCCGGACAACCTCAAGGCCATCGCCGGCCTGGCGCGCTGTTACCTGATCGGCGGCGATCTGGAGCGCGCCGGCGAGGTGGCGGCCATGGCCCCGGCCGACGCCAAGGACGCCGAGCTGGCCAGCGTGCGCGCGGCCCTGGCGCTGGCCGCCGAGGCGCCCGACGAGACCGAGACCAACGCGCTGCAAGCCAAGGTCGCCGCCGATCCGAACGACCATCAGGCGCGCTTCGACCTGGCCAAGGCGCTGGCGGCCAACGGCAGGCTGGACCAGGCGGCCGACCAGCTGCTCGACCTCATCGCCCGCGACCGCGCCTGGAACGACGAGGCAGCGCGCAAACAGCTGCTGACCGTGTTCGAGGCCGCCGGCCAGATGTCCGACATCGCCAAGGCGGGCCGCCGCCGGCTGTCGGCGATCCTGTTCTCCTGAAGCGCCCGCGGGAGCCGTCGCCGATGGTCCGGGGCTCGCATCGCAAGATCGCCGACCTGCCGGCGGTCATCCCGATCTTCCCGCTGGATGCGGTCATGCTGTTGCCGCACGGCGAGCTGCCGCTGAACATCTTCGAACCGCGCTACATGAACATGATCGACGACGCCCTGGCCGGCGAACGGCTGATCGGCATGGTGCAGACCCGGGCCGGAACCGGTCGGTTCGGGCGCAACCTGGCCCGGGTCGGCTGCCTCGGCCGGCTGACCAGCTTTTCCGAGACCGTCGACGAGCGTTATCTGATCACCCTGACCGGCCTTTGCCGCTTCACCGTCGCCGAGGAGCTGGTCGTCAATAGCCCATATCGCCAGGTGCGGGCCGACTATGCCGCGTTCGGCGCCGACCTGCGGCCGATGGCCGACGACGATGGCTTCGACCGGCTGCGTTTCCTGGCGGCGCTGAAGGCCTATCTCGACCGGCGCGGCCTGGCCATGCAGGACTGGGAATCGCCCAAGTCGGCGGCGGCCGAGAGCCTGGTCAACGGCCTGGCCATGGTGCTGCCGTTCACGGCCGGGGAGAAACAGGCCCTGCTCGAGGCGCCCAGCCTGTCGGAGCGGCGCGAGGCGCTGATCGCGCTGATGGAGATCGACTCAGCCGTCGATCCGCGCGAGGACGAGCCGCCGATTTTGAACTAGATCACGATGATTTTGGATTGAATCAATCCAAAATCATAAACGTGATCGATTCCTATGAGTTAGAGCGGGTTGCGGGCGGAAAACCGCTTCGCACCTTTCCTCAACCCGCTCTAGGATGTGGCCCGTGCCCCAGTCCCCGCCGCCGCCCGAAGTCGATCCGCGCCTGCTCGAGGTGCTGGTCTGTCCCGTGACCAAGGGGCCGCTGGTCTATGATCGCGTCGCCCAGGAGCTGATCAGCCAACAGGCCAAACTGGCCTATCCGGTCCGCGACGGCGTGCCGGTGATGCTGCCGGAAGAGGCGCGCGCCCTGAGCGAAGGCGAATGAGCGAGACCCGGCCCTGGCCGATCGAGTTGAAAGTGCGCCGCGCCGCGCGGACGCTGGAGATCAGCTTCGACGACGGCGCGCATTTCAGTCTGCCGGCGGAATATCTGCGCGTCATGACCCCCAGCGCCATCGACCGCGGCCATGGGGCAGGCCCTGGGCGCACGGTGAACGGC
>DASYAQ010000013.1:0-13659 GCA_036501225.1 Caulobacteraceae bacterium
GTCGATAGTCCTTGATATCAATGACTTAGAATGGCCTGCGCAAAGGAGCCCTTCTCCCCTTGCGGGAGAAGGTGGCCCCGAAGGGGTCGGATGAGGGGTTGAAAGCCCTATCCGGTAAGCCTTTGACATTATTCGTAAATCTCGGCGCGACCCCTCATCCGTCGGCTACGCCGACACCTTCTCCCGCAAGGGGAGAAGGGGCATTCAGCGCATGCTCCGGAGATCTGTGAATCTGCTAGCCCGATGGGGGAAGGGTAGGGATGGGGGTGTTGGCAGTGGGTCGACGGGCGGGCTGAAACGGCGCCGAGCCCGTTGGCGTCAAATTCGACCGATTCAGCGGCCGCACCCCCATCTAGCCTTCCGCCATCGAGGCGGAAGGCTAAAGGACGACTGGCTCGCGAGTTGATGGGACAATGCAGGCTTGACGCAAACCTCTGTGAGGGAAGCGCTATCCTTTCAGCGTGGTAAAGTGGCCGACCAGATCGGCGCGGCCGCCTCTTGCGTCGCGCCGAACACGCGCTCGAAGCTGGCTTTCAGCGCCGCGTCGGCCTCGGCCAGGCTCACCGGCAGGCCGAGGCCGACCAGGCTGGTGACGCCGTGGTCGGCGACGCCGCAGGGTACGATGCCGGCGAAATGCTCCAGGTCCGGCTCGACGTTCAGGCTGACGCCGTGGAACGACACCCAGCGGCGCAGGCGCACGCCGATGGCGGCGATCTTGTCCTCGCGCCGGGGGGCGCCGTGTTCGACCCAGACCCCGACCCGGCCGTTGCGCACCTGCCCCTCGACGTTGAATTGCGCCAAGGCGTCGATCACCCAGGCCTCCAGGGCGGCGACAAAGGCGCGCACGTCCTTTTGCCGGGCGCCCAGGTCCAGCATCACATAGGCCACCCGCTGACCGGGGCCGTGATAGGTGAACTGGCCGCCGCGCGAGCTCTTGAACACCGGAAACCGCTCGGGGCTGAGCAGATCGGCCGGCTTGGCCGAGACCCCGGCGGTGTAGAGCGGCGGATGCTCGAGCAGCCAGACCAGTTCGCCCGCGGTCCCGGCGGCGATGGCCTCGGCGCGCGCCTCCATGGCCGCGACCGCCGCCGCATAGCCGACGCGGCCGGGCGAAACCGCCCAGCCGGTGGGGGCGGCGTCCTTGCGGTGGAATGAGGGCGACAAAGCTTTGCCGCTTAACGACCGGTCAAGCATGATGACTGCAATGTGGCCGCAAGCGCCGCCCATGCAATGGCTGGCGCGCGGGGTGCAGGCGTTTGAACCAGGTCAGTTCGGTGAATGTGGAGATTTCGGTGGTGCTGGGCCGCTCGGTCCTGCCCATGCAGCAGCTGTTGCGCATGGGACGCGGCGCGGTGATCCCGCTGGACGCCAAGGCCACCGACGAGGTCTGGATCCTGGCCAACAACCACCCCGTCGCCCGCGGCGAGATCCAGATCAGCGACGACAAGATCGCCATCACCGTCACCGGCCCGGCCAACGTCTACGACTTCATGGCCGGCGGCTAGAGCGGGCCGGCGGAAAGTGTGAAGCGGTTTTCCTCCCGCAGCCCGCTCTAACTCTTAGGGATCGATCACGTTTATGATTTTGGATTGATTCAATCCAAAATCATCGTGATCTAGGCGCCATATTCGCACTTGCGGCGGATCGTCCCTCCACCGATGAGAGAGCTTGACCGGCTGTCTGGTCGAAAGGACGCGCCCATGCCCGAGCTCGAATGGAACCGGGTCCGCTGGAACGACGAACACCCGTGGCCGGAAAGCGGCGACGAGTGGAGCACCGGCTGGGGCGGCCCGCGCGCCCAGTGGTACGGGGCCATCTTCCCGCGCATCGCCCGCTGGCTGCCGGCGCGCACGGTGCTGGAGATCGCCCCGGGCTTTGGCCGCTGGACGCAATTCCTGTTGCGGCAATCCCACGAGCTCTACGGCGTCGACCTCAACCCGAAATGCATCCAGCGCTGCGTGCAGCGCTTCTCCGCCTATAACCGGGCGCATTTCATCCAGAACGACGGCTTTTCGCTCGGCATGGTCGCCGACGGCGCGATCGACTTCGTCTTCTCCTTCGATTCCCTGGTTCACGCCGAGCTCGACGTGATCACCGCCTATTGCCGGCAGATCGTCGCCAAGCTCAGCCTGAACGGCGTCGCCTTCATCCATCATTCCAATGCCGCGAACGGGGTCGATGCGGAGAATCCGAACGCCGAGGGGCGCGCCCAGTCGGTCTCGTCCCAGGCGGTGCGCGAGGCGATCGAAAAGACCGGCGGCCGGGTGCTCATGCAGGAAGAAATCAACTGGGCCAGCACCGCGCGCATCGACTGCATGACCACCTTCGTGCGCGGGCAGGCCTATCCGCACATCGGCTATACCCGCCTGGAGAACAACCACTTCATGCTCGAGATGCAGATCATCAAGGCCTACCAAAGCCCGTATTACTGAGCGCCAACCGAGACAACGGTCCCGATGAGCAGGAAGAAGGCATAGGCGTTGATCAGCAGTGTTCGCACCCAATGCGTCCGGAGGATACGTGCGAGATAGGGGCTTGCGGGACCCAGCGGATCGCGGGCGAGCCGGGCCTGCCAGCGACCCCAGAACACGGCGGTCAGGATGATCGAAAGCCCCTGACAGATCAGCGCGCCGTAGATGGCCCAAACCGGAAAGCCGTGCGGATGGCGCCAGATCAGCGCGACGCCGGCGACGAAGGCGAGCCCGATGGGGGCGAATATCCAGTAAGGCAGCCTGCGCCAGTGGGCGCGCTGCACGGTGCGAAACGCGCCCGGCTCGATCAGCCGCCAGGTCCGGAAGATGTCGATCTCATGCGCCCAGATCGTGCCGACATTGTAGAAGGCCAGGGCGAGATTGAGCAGCAAAAAGGCCGTGGGGTTCATGTCTGCTATCGGTCATCCGGGCCTACCGGAGCCGTCCTGTTGAGAAAGACCTAAACCCGTGGCTTCGTCGTTGGATCTCGAAACCTTGCGGGCGGTGATCGTCAAGCTCTTTCCCGAGCTCGCCGCCGGCGTGTTCACGCCGCAGATCCGGGGGTGGGACAGCGTCGCGATCGACGTCGATGACCGGCTGATCTTCAAATTCCCCCGCCACGCCGCCGGCCGCGCCGGGCTGGTGCGCGAGGCCGCGCTTCTGGCGATCGTGCGTCCGGCGGTGACCCTGCCGACGCCCGACATGACGCTCCACGACGGCCCGCCGCTGTTCTCGCGTCACCACAAGCTGCGCGGCGGCTATCTCGAACCGTCGCTCTACGCCGACCTCGCCGAGCCGGCGCGCGATCGCCTGGCGCAGGACCTTGCGCCGTTCTACGCCCAGCTCCACGCCCTGCCCGCCGCCGCCCTCGAGGCGGCCGGCGCCGACCCGATCGAGCCATGGCTTGATCCAGACGATATCCTGAAGAAGGCGTGGCCGATCCTCACCGCGCCGCTGCGCGGCTACGCCGAACGCACCGTCGCGGCCTGGCGCGCCCTGCCGCCCGACCCGCATGGCCGCATCTACGGCTTCTTCGACGGGCACGGCTGGAACATGGCCTTCGACCCCGCGGCCCAGCGCCTGAAGGGCGTCTACGATTTCGGCGACTCCGGTTTTGGCCAGCTGCAGCAGGAGTTCATCTATTCGAACATGATCTCTCCCGACCTGACCGCCCGGGTCGTCGGCCGCTACGAGCGCCTGACGGGCCGGTTGCTCGACCGCGACCGCATCGCGCTGCTGTTCGACGTGTTGCGCCTGTCGGAACTGGCGGAACACGCCGACGACGCCCATTGGGGACCGATCTCGCTGGAGACGGTGCGCGCCCTGAGCGAGGCGCGTTCGTTCCGCTAGGCTCGAAACGAAGCGTTAGGATGGCGAATGATTGACACCGGCGCCGTCGTCGCAGGCATCCCGATACCGTCGACCTCGCCGGCGTTTCTCGCCGGGGTTGGCGTCCATGTCCTTGCGGGGCTCACCTGCGTCTTAACCGGCGCCGTCGCCATGCTGAGCCGCAAGGCCCGTGGCCGGCACTCGAACTTCGGGACCGTTTATTTCTGGGGCCTGATCGTGGTCTTCGCCTCGTCCTGCGGCCTAGCGATCGTGCGCTGGGCGGAGGACTATCCGCTCCTCATCCTTGGAAGCCTGGCCATGGCGAGCGCCGGTTTCGGCCGCAGCGCTCTACGCCGGCGTTGGCCGGGTTGGGTGCGGCTGCACATCAGCGGAATGGGCGCCTCCTACGTGCTGCTGCTGACGGCATTCTACGTTGACAACGGCAGGAACCTGCCCGTCTGGCGGCATCTGCCGCAGATCGCCTTCTGGCTGGGGCCGAGCGCCATAGGACTGCCGATCACGGCCTACGCGCTGCTGCGCCACCGTCTCGTCCGCATCGGCCCACCTAGTCAGGCGTAGCGCTTCCAGGCGGAGGCGCCGGTCTGGCGCCTCCGCCTAGGCGCCTACCAGCGACGGAACCCCCGGTGATAGTAGGGGCGGAAATAGCCATGGTAGTACGGACCGGGGCCATAGTAGTAGGCCGGCCCGTAGCCGTAGCCGTAGTAGGGCGGATAAACGCCCCAGTAGGCGTGATACGGACGGTGCCAGTGTCCCCAAGGCCGGGCATCGGCGGCCGTCGCCGAAACGCCGATGGCGGCGACCACGCTCGAGGCCGCCAGAGCGGCCATGATGATTCTCTTCATTGGATGCTCCTCTGCGATCTTGCAACGATCGAGCGAAAGCCCCTCCAACCGGAACGAACAAGGTCATGTGGACGTAACGACAATAGGCTGACCATCGAAACCTGAACCGATGCTGACTAAACGCATCGGCCCGGCGAACGATCCCGCAAGCGATCGGCTAGCCTTGCCAGCGCCAGGTGATCAACAAGGCGGCGGCAGCGCTGACTGGGCGAGGCCGCGCCGGCCCGGGAGGTCGAACTGATGGCGCATCTGCTGATGGGGACGGTCATGGAAGCGGCCATTCTCTGCGCAACCGCGGAAGACCCCCAAACCACCGCGCGCGACCTCTCGTCGGCGTTTCGACGCATGCTGCTGGGCTTGGCGCGTGACGCCCGACCCTAGAGCATAGGTGTTGCGCCCTTGACCTTGGCCCGGCGCCGGCGCGACTGAATCCGGGAGACGCGCGATACCCGGAGGCATCATGTCCAAGACCATCGTCATCGTGGGGTTCGGCCCCGGCATCTCCACCGCCATGGCCGACAGGTTCGGCGCGGAGGGCTTCTCCGTGGCGCTGCTGGCGCGAAACCGGGACCGGCTGGACGCGGGCGTCGCTACGCTGAAGGCCAAGGGCGTCGCGGCGGCCGCCTTTACCGCCGACGCCGCGGACCCCGCCTCAATTCGAACGGCCCTCGGCCAGGCGCGCGGCACGTTGGGCCCGACCACCGTCATCCACTGGAACGCCTATGGCGGCGCCGAGGCGGGCGACCTGCTCGCCGCCGATCCGGCCGCCGTGCGGGAGGTCTTCGATGTCGCGGTGGTCGGGCTGCTCGCCGCCGTCCAGGAAGCGCTGCCCGACCTGAAGGCCGCGGGCGACGGCGCCGTGTTGGTCACCAACGGCGCCTTCGGCCTGGCTGATGCGCAGATCGATGCGATGTGCGTCGGCATGAAAACGATGGGGGTCGGGCTGGCCAACGCCGCCAAGGACAAGCTGGTCGGTCTGCTCTCGGCGCAGCTCGCGGGCGAGGGCGTCTACGTCGGCCAGGTCATGGTCGCCGGCGCGGTCAAAGGCACCGCCTGGGCCACGGAGGGCGGCATCGAGCCCGCCAAGATCGCCGACAGGTTCTGGGAGCTGTACCAGGCCCGCACCGAGGTTCGCGCACAGGTATCCTGAGCGCCTAGCTGGCGGGCGACGTCGCGTAGCCAGCGTAGGAGTCCTTCAGCGTCGCGTGGTTGAGCAGCATTTCCGCCTTCTGCACGGCGCCCGTGGCGTCATAGATGCGGCTGCGCACCCAGTAGGACTCGGTGCGGCGGCTCTCGGCGATGGCGACGATCTCGCGGCGGATCACGTAGTCCTCAGCCACGAACAGCGCCCCGTCGAGCATGCGGATCTCCTGGTCGGCGAACAGGCCGACGGCGGGCCCTTCACCGGAAATCTGGCCGCGCCGCTGGAATATTCCGCCAGCACGCTGACCATTTCGATCGGGATGATGGCGCGGCCCCAGGGCGAGGCGGCGGCGTCCGAATACCAGGGCGAGGTCTCGGTTATCGCGGCCAGTTTCTGGTTGAGGCTGAAGGGATAGAGGGCGCCCATGTGCTGGTCGGGGTCCATCCGGACCGCCTCGTCGCGGGCGCCGGTCATGCCGACCTTCAGGTCGGCCAGGATCAGCAGCCGTTCGGGCGGCCGCAAGGCGCGCATGCGCTGGTCGAGCAGGGTCTCGCCGGGGCCGATGCTGGCGCTGGCCTCGAGCACCGGCGTGCCGTCTTCCTTCTCCGCCCAGACCCGGGTCGATGTGGCGCCATCCGGCGGGACGTCGGCGAAGGCGCGCACGGCCTCGCCCTCGACCACCATGTTGAGATAGTGCGACGAGATGCAGCCGCGCTCGAACCAAGCCTGGCCCCAGATCTTTGCCAGCAAGGGCGGGAACAGGCTGAAATGGGTCGGCCCCTCGATCGGGCCGGCGCGCAGGCCCAGCCGCTCGGCGGTGGCGTCGTCATGGATCGAGGCGTGGCCGCCATATTCCTGCTGCGCCAGCATCTGCCGGGGCTGGCGCAAGGGGCCGCGCAGGGTCAGCTGGGTGTCAAAGCTCATCGCTGGTCTCCGATGATCATGGCGGCCGCATTCTGCTGGGCGTCGAGCTCGGGCTTGCGGAAGTGCTCGCGCACATTGGTGGTGAGGCCAAACTCCATCAGCCGGTCGCTGGCCGGCGTGTAGGCCGGCCAGACAGGCGCGCCGGTGCAGGTCGGCGCCCCGGTCTTGGCGAAGGCGACCCAGCAGGAGTGCATGGTCGCGGCCAGCGCGCGATCGTCGGCGACGATCTCGCCGGCATAGTTGGGGATGCCCATCTGGCTGTCGAATACGTAGGGGTTTTCAGACGTGTGGTTGGCCCCCGGAATCTTGCCGCGCCGCACCACCCGCACATAGGAGAAGTAATAGAGCCAGACCGGCGACTTGGCCGACTGTTTGGCCGCGATCCAGCGCGCCGGGGCGCCCATGGCCCCATCGGTGAACATGGCCTGGGCCAGCTTGGCGTCGTCTCCGCCGATCTCGGCGGCATAGGCCGCCTTGGTTTCGGCCGAGGCGGCGGCCAGATAGGCGGCGTAGCCGCTGGGCGGCAGCAGCGAGGCCTCCCAGCTGTTCGAGCCGATGATCAGCGGCACGCGCGCCTGGTCGCCACGCGCGAAGGCCTGTGTGGCGTTCTCGGTGAGCAGCCGGCCGTCGACGATCGGGCTGAAGCGGCCGTGCGCGCCGACCAGGGCCTGGACGGGCAGGGCGCGCAGCTGATCGGCGGTGGCGTCGGCGGGCAGGCCGAGAGTCTTGGCGAGGCTTACGCCATCGGCTTCAGCGGCCCTCAGCGTGACCGGCGCGCTCCAGCCGCCGCCGGACTGGACGGTAGCCTTGGCGAACAGGCCGCGCGCGGCGGGCGTGCTCATCAGGGTCAGCGTGTCCCAGCCGCCGGCGGATTCGCCGAAAATGGTCACATTGTCAGGGTCGCCGCCGAACGCCCTGATGTTGCGCCTGACCCATTTCAGCGCCGCGATCTGGTCCATGGTCCCGTAGGAGCCCAGGGGTTCGATCGCGCCGGCGGCCCGGGTCAGGGCCGGATGGGCGAAGAAGCCCAGCGCCCCCAGCCGATAGTTGACCGAGACCAGGATCACCCCGTCGCGGGCGAAGGCCGTGCCGTCGTTCGGCGCGATGGAATTGGCCCCGGCGGTGTTGCCGCCGCCGAAGATCCACACCATCACCGGCGCCCTGCGCGCATGGACGGGGGCGAAGACGTTCAGGCTCAGGCAGTCCTCCGAGGTCGGCCCGGCATAGCCGCCGCCGTTCGGCCGACCGCCGGGATCGACAGCTTGCGGGCAGGCGGGGCCGTAGGCCGAGGCGTCGCGGTTTCCGGGCCAGGGCGCGGCCGGCTGCGGCGGCTTCCAGCGCAGCGGTCCTATGGGCGGGGCGGCGAAGGGGATGCCTTTGAACGCCTCGACCGCGCCGTTGGCCTGGCCGGCGACAACGCCGGTGTCGACAGAAACGTCGACCTCGGCGGCACAGACGGCCCCGCCCAGCGCCAGGGCGGCGAGGGCGGCCAGGGTCGCAGCGATCCGCTGAAGCATTCTCGGTCCCCCAATTTGATCCGTTATAGCGCGTCTGGCCGGCGAGCTAGAGCGCCATCCATGTCTTGCATCGGGCGCCGGCCGCTCCGATCCTTCTCCCCTCGCGGGAGAAGGTGCCCCCGCGAAGGCGGGGGCGGATGAGGGGCCGCGCTGATGCCCGCGGCTAGGCTCGCTGGATTCTTTGGAAAGCTCAGCGCGGCCCCTCATCCGACCGGTCTCCGACCGGCCACCTTCTCCCGCGAGGGGAGAAGGATCGCGGGGGCGGCGCCTGCACTTAGCTGACCGGGTGCCTGCGCCTCTAACGGTCGTTGATGCGCACTCTCGCGCCGATCGCCCGCAGGCCCAGCCGTTCGGCGACGCGGCGGGAGGAGCGGTTGGTCAGGCGGGTTGAGTAGATCAGCTCGCGGCCTTCGAGGCTGGGCAGCGACGACCAGCCGGCGGTGGCCGCGGCGGCGAAACCCTGGCCGCGGAAGGCCGGGAAGGTGAAGACGCCGATCTCGGCGCCGGTCTCGCCGAGGCGCGGCGTGAAGGCCATGGCGGCGATGTCGGGCCCCCGCATCGCCACGCACCAGGGCCACCAGAAGTCGCCAAGGCCGATGAAACCGGCGTGAATCAGCGATTTGGGCAGGCCGTCTCGCGCCAGCCGGTCCAGCAGACGCTCGCCCTCGGCCGTGTCGGACCGCACCAGCGTGGCGTCGGACTCCAAGTCGAGGCCGTTCGGCAGCCGAAAGACGATTTCCGGGCCGTCGACCTCGACGGCTGCGTCCCGCGACAGCAGCGCGACCAATTCGCCCAGGCCGGCCGGCGGCGTGTCGGGATCGCGCCAGGGCGGCGCGGCGGCGGCGAGCGCCCGCACAGGATCGGCGACCGGCTGCGACACGTCATGGCGCAGAAGGAGGAGGTTTCCAGCCGCGCCGCCGGCGAAATGGAGCCGCGGGCCGGTCGCGCGCTTCGGCGCGGTGGTCGCCGGCCGCGGACCGGAGGGGCTAGGCGATCCGGCTTCTATCCTGCCGGACGTGGAGATGACGTAACTGTCGGCGACGTCGCGCCGCAGGCGGGCGAAGTCGTCGGCGGCGGTCACTCGGCCCGGGTCGCCATGGGAATGAGCACGAAGGTCTCGCGGAAGGCGATCAGGGCGACGGCGACGGCGATGCCGAACAGCACCGAGTTCTGGAAGCCGAACCGCGAACTGACCAGGCCGAGCGCCACGATCATGCCGGCCATCAGATAGCCGCCCCAGCGGTCGAAAACGGCCTGGAACTGCGCGCGCCGGAGACCCTTCGATGGCGCTTTCACCGGAGCCGCGACCGGCCGGCCGGCGCGGATCGCCTCGACCCGCGGGTTCAGGATCGAAAACCACAGCGGCGGGACCATGGCGGCCAGGTACATGGGCATCAGGCCGCCCGGCAGGCGCGGCTGGCCGTCGAGCGCGCGCAGGGCGTCGAAACGGCGGTTGGCCGAGCGGTGGTGCTCGGAATGGCGGCCGAGGTTGAGGAAATAGAGGCCGGAAAAGCGCGTCTCCCAGTTCCAGCAATGCTGCACGTCGGGGCGCTCATAGCGGCCGGGCGACAGCTCCTTCCGCTGCAGGCCGTAGTGCTGGAGATAGTTGATGGTCTCGACCGAGAAGATGGCTACGCCGCTCTGGATGGCGACGGCGGCCAGGCCATAGACGCCGACGAACAGCCAGGCCGCCAGGTACCAGGCCGCGACGATGGCGAGGTAGCCCAGCATGCGGTTGTGGATGGAGAACCAGCCCTGGCCGCGCGCTTTCAGCCGGCGCACCTCGATGCCCCAGGCGCCGCGCAGGCCGCCGATGACGCTGCGCGGGATGAAGGCGTAGAGGGTTTCGTTCAGGCGCGCGCTGGCCGGGTCCTCCGGCGTGGCGACGCGGATGTGGTGGCCATAGACGTGCTCGATGGAGAAGTGCGGATAGGTGACCGTGCAGAGCAGGAAGTCGCCCAGCCAGCGGTCGAGCCTGGACGGCCGGTGCATCAGCTCGTGCGCCACCGCGATGCCGACCGCGCCGTAATAGAGGCCGACCAGCATGGCCAGAATCACCACGTCGGCGCCGACCGCGTGCCGCTTCCAGACATAGTAGAGCATCAGGCCTTCGATGAAGACGAACTTGAAGGCCAAGAGCCGGGGCAGCAGGCCGTATTCGACGCGTGGTTTTTCCGCCGCGCCGTCGGCGAAGGCTTCGCGCCGGGCCGAGCCGCCGATCAGGTCCATGGTCACCGGAATCGCAAAGGCCGCGGCCATGTAGAGCACGGTCCGCAGCGCCTGGTTCAGGCCAAGCGTCGGCAGGCTGGGGGCCAGCCACAGCGGCAGGGTGAAGGGC
Source organism: Caulobacteraceae bacterium (assembly GCA_036501225.1). Taxonomy (GTDB): domain Bacteria; phylum Pseudomonadota; class Alphaproteobacteria; order Caulobacterales; family Caulobacteraceae; genus Poindextera. The sequence continues at coordinate 10,587 of DASYAQ010000013.1, forward strand.
AGGAAAAGCAGCGCCCGGCGAAAAAAGCTCGTAATCGCGCTCATGAAGAGGTCCCGGTGAGCGGTGGAGGGCGGGCCGGACGGGGTCCGGCTGGGCTCGCGAACCCGACTGTTCGCCCGACGCGGGATTATCACGCCGCCGCGCCCGCGTCGACGGCCAGGGCCTGGCGCGGAAAGTCGCGGGCTCTCCGGCCTCTGCTTCCCAAAGCGCAATGCATTTGCTAACCCGCCCGCCTCGCTGGTCGCGGTCGTGGCGGAATTGGTAGACGCGCAGCGTTGAGGTCGCTGTGGGGCAACCCGTGGAAGTTCGAGTCTTCTCGACCGCACCAGTGAGATTTGGGTTCATAGATCACGATGATTTTGGATTGAGACAATCCAAAATCATAAACGTGATCGATTCCTACGAGTGAGAGCGGGATGCGGGCGGAAAACCGCTTCGCACTTTTCCTCATCCCGCTCTAGAGCACGCCGAGGCGGACTGAGCGGGGAGGTCTTCAAATGGCGCGATCTGACGACGACCTCAGGGTCGCGAACTCGGCCGTTCCGGAAGATCTCGAAGACCTGGCGCTGCGCGACGACTATGCGCTGAATCCCGCCTTCGTCGAAATGGTGGTGGACGCCGCCGAGCGCGGCGATTCCAAGCGGCTCGGCGAGCTGATGGACGCCCTGCACCCGGCCGACATCGCCGACCTGATGGGTTTCCTCTCCGGCGACTATCGCGAGGCGCTGGTGCCGCTGCTGGCTCCCGACGTGCTGGCCGAGGTGCTCTCGGAACTCGACGGCGCGCTGCGCGAGGACATCCTCGAGCATGTCGCGCCCGGCGTGCTGGCCGCGGCGATCGGCGAGATGGATTCCGACGACGCCGCCGACGTGGTCGACGACCTGGAGGCCGATGTGCGCGGCCAGGTGCTGGCGCAGATGTCCGACGTCGATCGGGCCGGCATCGAACACTCGCTGGCCTTCGGCGACGAGACCGCCGGGCGGCTGATGCAGCGCGAGGTGCTGGCCGCGCCACAGTTCTGGACCGTCGGCCAGACCATCGAGCATGTGCGCCAGGCGGCGGAAGACCTGCCGGACCTGTTCTTCGACGTCTATGTGGTCGATCCCGCCAACCGGCCGGTGGGCGCGGCCCCGGTCAGCCGGCTCTTGAAGAGCCGCCCGGACGCATTGCTCTCCGAGATCATGGAATCGGTCACCGAGATCCCGGCCGACATGGACCAGGAAGAGGTCGCCTATATCTTCGACAAGTACCACCTGATCTCCGCGCCGGTGATCGAGCCCGGCGGGCGGCTGGTGGGGCAGATCACCGTCGACGACATCGTCGGCGTCATCCGCGAGGAGAGCGACGAGGACATGCTGGCCCTGGCCGGGGTGTCGGACACCGAGATCGGCGCCACGGTGTTCGGCGTCACCCGGGCGCGCTTCTGGTGGCTGTTCATCAATCTCGGCACCGCCATTCTGGCCTCCAGCGTCATCGCGCTGTTCCAGGGCTCGATCGAGAAGTTCGCCGCCCTGGCGGTGCTCAACCCGATCGCCGCCTCGATGGGCGGCAATGCCGGCACCCAGACCCTGACCGTGGCCGTGCGCGCCATCGCCACCAAGGAGCTGAACGCCACCAACGTGCTGGCGACCATCTGGCGCGAGCTGGCGGTGGGCCTTCTGAACGGCCTGGCCTTCTTCGTGGTCATGGGCGGGGTGACCTTCATCTGGTTCCACGATCCGCTGATGGCCGTGATCGCCGGCGCGGCCATGATCATCAACCTGTTCGCCGCCGCCCTGGCCGGAATCCTGATTCCGCTGGGCCTGGATCGGATGGGTTTCGACCCGGCCGCCTCGTCGGTGGTCTTCCTGACCACGGTCACCGATTGTGTGGGCTATTTCAGCTTCTTGAGCCTGGCGACGCTGGTCTTGATCCACCACTAAACCGGTCTTGATCTTGCCGGTAAGGACGACGACGACTCCGCGTCTGTCTCAAACTGGGTCAAGAGGGCGATGACGCCGCGCCACCGGGCTTCCCCCGCCGCGATTGCGCTGATCAAGCGGTTCGAAGGCCTGCGCCTGACCGCGGCCCAGCTGGACGACGGCCGCTGGACCATCGGCTATGGCCACACCCGTTCGGCCCGCGAGGGCGCCGTCGTCACCGAGGTCGATGCCGACGCGCTGCTGGCCTACGACCTGCTCGAGGTGCAGGCGGCGATCAACGACCTGACCTACACGCCGCTGACCCAGAACCAGTTCGACGCGCTCGCCTGCTTCGTTTCCAACATCGGGGTGGAGGCGTTTCGGCATTCGTCGGTGCTCCGCCGCATCAACGAGGGCGCGCTGCTGCAGGCCGCCTGCGCCATGGAGATGTGGCGCAAGGCCGAATTCGAGGGCGAACGCATCGTCATCGACGCCCTGGTGCGCCGCCGCGCGACGGAAAAGGCGCTCTTTCTCACGCCCGAGGACGGCTTCATGGCCGCGCCCTCGGCGATTCTGCAGCCGATGATGGACCCGGACGTCGGCGCGGCCGTGCCGCGCGTGCGGCAGGCCGAGTTGAAGACCAGCATCGGCGCGGCCGCGACCCCGATCGGCAGTCAGCCCGACGCGCGGCCCGAGGAGTCGCCGTCGCCAAGCGAACGCGCCGCCGCGGCGGTCACCGCGCGGCTGAAGGCCATATTGCCGGAAGAGCCGGCCGCCAACGAGCCCGAGCCCTTTCCGGCCCAGCCGACCCCGCTCGAACCGGCGCGCGCCGAGGGCGCCGAGGCGGCGCGCGCCTCGGTGCGCTCGATCTTCGACCAGACCCGCGACGAGCCCGAGCGCGCCGGCATTGGCCCGCTGATCGTCCTGGGCCTGATCGGGCTTTCCCTGTTCGCCGGCGGCCTCTACTGGGCCTTCGTGTCCAGGCCCTCCGGCGGCTTGATCGGCTCGCCGGTCCTCGGCTTCGCCCTCGGCTTTCTCGGCATCGTCTGCGTTGGCAGCGCCGCCTATTTCCTGGTCGAACGGCTCGGCGGCGACAGCGATCATCTTTGAGTGATAAGGCGCCTGATCCGCGCCGCTTCAGCCTGCTTAAGCGTTATAGGGGACGCAGGGAG
>DASYAQ010000014.1:0-20146 GCA_036501225.1 Caulobacteraceae bacterium
CAGTGGATCGACCTGTTCCGGGATTGGGATTTCGCCGTTGAGCAGCTGGCGACGCAGATCGTGGCGGTGACCGCGCTGGTCAGCGGCGGCAACACGACCGCCCCGCCGACCGAGGCCGAGCGCGTGGCGAACCGCGAAGCCACCGCCAGCGCCGACCCGAGCGCCGCTGCCGCCGTGACCGCCGATGCGGGGAACCCCGATGCGCGAGCGGCCGCCGCCGCGGTCGCGACCGCCATACCCGACGTCGAGGCGATCTATGCGCTGGGCAACACCCACGCCAGGAACAGGGAATACGACCAGGCGATCGAGCAGTACGATCATGTGATCCGCATCGATCCGCAACACATCAACGCGCTGAACAACCGCGGCAACGCCTATCTGGCCAAGGGCGGCTACGACCAGGCGATCGCCGACTTCGACAAGGCGATCGCGATCAAGCCGGATTTCGCCACGGCTTACGCCAACCGCGGCAACGCCTACCAGGACCGCGGCGAATTCGATCGGGCTATCCGCGACTATGGTGTCGCGCTTCAGCTGAAGCCGGATCTGGCCGTCGCCCTGGACAACCGCGCCAAGGCCTATGACCGCAAAGGCATGCACGACCAGGCGCGCAAGGACCACGCCGCCGCCGCCGCCCTGCGCAACCCCAGGGCGTCGATGCCGCTGACCGCGCCGACCGCCGGGGCGTCGGCCGCTGGGGCCGCGGCTGCCGGCGCTGCGGGGGCGACCGCGGGCCCCGCCGGCGCGTTGCAGGGTATCCTGACCGGCAGCAACCGGGTGTTCGTGATCGCCGGCGGCGCGCTTGTCGGCCTGCTTTTGCTGGCGGTGATCGCCGGGGCGCTGATCAAGCCCAAGCCGGTCGTGCCGTCTTCGACGCCCGCCCTGAGCGGCGCCATCGATTCCAGCAACCCCTCGGCCGCCCCGCCGGAGGGCGGCATGTCCGCCGCCGACGCCGTCACCAACGGCGACAAGGCCTGGAACGCCAAGAACTATGACGACGCCCTGACCTTCTATCGCCAGGCCGCCGCCCTCGGCGACGCCGCCGGCCAGAACGGCGTCGGCACCCTCTATTACTTTGGTCGTGGCGGCCTGTCGCAGGACTATGGCCAGGCGATGAAATGGTTCCAGCTCGCCGCCGCCCAGGGCAATCAGGAAGCCCAGAACAGCATCGGCAATCTTTACGACAACGGCTACGGCGTGCCGGTCGACTACGGTCAGGCGATGAAGTGGTATCTGCTCTCGGCCAATCAGGGCAATTCGAGCGGCCAGTCCAATGTCGGCTCGCTCTACGCCAACGGTAATGGCGTGCCGGTCGATTATGCCGAGGCGATGCGCTGGTTCCAGCTCGCCGCCGCGCAGGGGGATGCGACCGGCGAGGGCTGGATCGGCTACCTCTACGCCAATGGCGACGGCGTGGCGCAGGACCTGGAACAGGCGCGGGCCTGGTACATCAAGGGCGCCGCCGGCGGCGACCAGGGCTCAAAGGACTGGCTGGCGCAGAACCGGCGATAGTCGAAAGCGGCGGGCCGCGACGGCTCAGTCGCCCTTCGGCCGGATGCGGTTTGCGATGTCGCGCGCGGCCTTGAGGCTGGCGGTGGGATCGATGTGGGCGTCGATGACCTGGACGGTCCCGTCGTGGGAGGCCACGGCGATGCGCTGGCCATTCGGATCGAAGTCCAGCCCGTAGATGATCTGGTCGTTCAGACCCATCATCCTGATTCCGAGAAGTTTGCCGTCGGCCACCCGCCAATAGTACAGCCGGCCGGTGCTGGTCGAGGTGACCAGTTCCGCATCGTCCGGACTGAAGGCGGCCATCTGCACCATGCCGGCGGGGTCGTTCACCAGCGGCCCGCCGATCGGCTTGCCGCTGGCCACGTCCCACAGCCGGGCGGTGGCGTCGTCGGAAACCGTCACCGCCTTGTCGCCGCGATGGCTGAACCCCGCCCAGTTCAACGCCTTGGCGTGGCCGGCCAGCGTCCATCTGAGCTTGCCCGTGGCGGCGTCCCATATCGTGGCGGTGTGGTTTTCCGAGGCGGTCAGGATCAACTGGCCAGAGGCGTCGAACACGGCCGACCAGGTCTCACGGCCGCCGGGCGCGAGCGGGCGCAGCAGGCCGCCGCTCGCCGCGTTCGAGACCAGCGCTTCACCGCTGGCCGAGTCACTGTCGGTGAATGCGGCGACGACGCGGGTCGCCTTCGGATCGAAGGCGACATAGGTCGCCCAGGGCGCGCGGCCGCCGACCGGCGGCGGAACGGGCAGGGAGCGGTCGAGCTTTCGCGCCGCCAGGCTCCACAGGTCCGCCGAGCCGTCGCCCGATGCAGTCGCCAGCACGGCCATGCCTGGCGCGAAGGCGAGGTCGTAGACCGGTCCGTCGAGGTGGATGAAGTTCATATCCGTCGCCGCGCCCAGGGTCTGGGCGTCCCACAGGCGGACCAGGCCATCGGCGCTTGCGGTCGCGATCCAGCGCCGATCGGGCGAAAACACCACCCGGCGAACCGGAGAGCCCACCGCGATGGTCCCGATTCCGGTTCCGGCCGAAACCGCCGGCCGCGGCTGCACGTCCCAGATGCGCACCGCCGGCTCGCTCGGCTTCTGCACATCGGCGACGGTGGCGACCCGGTCGCCGTTCGGACTGAACACCACCTGCCGGTTGAACGCGGCGCCGTCGCGCAGGACCAGATTTCCGGGCAGCGACCGGCCGGTCTGGCCGTCCCACAGCGCCACCCAGTCGTTGAAGGCCGCGGTGACGATCCGGCCGTCGTTCGGGCCGAACGCCACCGCCTGGACCCGGCCGGGACTGGGCAGGTCGGTGACCAGGGCGCCGGTCGCGGCATCCCAGAGATCGGCGCTTTCGCCGTCGCTGGACGCCGTGACGATGCGATCGCCACTCGGGTCGATGGCGATGGAATTGATCGGCTGTTCGGCCTCAATCTGGCGGGGCGATGATGGGTTGGCGGGGTTCCACAGCCAGAGGCGGCGATCGGAGACCGCCGCCACGGTGGCGCAATTGGCGCTGATCACGCCGCGGGAAAGCCCCGCCGCCTTGATCGCCACGGCCGCGCCGGGTTTGCCGTCATAATCCCACCGCCGCGCCTGGCCGTCGCCGGAGAAACTGGCGAACCAGCGCTGCGCGGCGCAGTAGGCGACGGCGTTCACCGCGCCGCCGCCGGTGGCGGTATCGGCGCGCGGCGCGAAGGTGCGGGCGGCCCACAGGCGTACGCGGCCGTCCCTCGCGCCGCTGACCAGCACCTCGCCCGACGGGTCGATGGACAGGGTCGAGATCGGGCCGCCGGCGCCGCTCAGCGATCGCACCAGCGCCCATGATTTCAGGTCGCGAACCTGCACCCGCCCTTGTGGGTCGGCTACGATCAGATAGCGGCCCGATGGATCGAAGGTCGCGCAGCAGCCCAGATTGCGGTTCTGATAAGCCAGCAGGACCGCGCCGGTCGTGGCGTCCCAGACGCCGAGTTCGCCGCTGTTCGAGGCGGCGAGAATCCTGGTTCCGCTCCGATCGAACATGATCTTCGACGGCTTGTGGTCGAAGCCGGCAATCGCCAGCCGCAGCCGGTTGCGGTCGATGGCGTACTGCAGCTTGGCGGCGAGCTCGTGTTCGGCCGGGCTCGAGGCGTCGTCGATCGTCGCGGGCAGGGCGGCCGCGGCCAGCGGAATGATTTCACTGAACCGTCCGGCGTCGATCAGCTGGTCGGCCTTGTCGTTGGCGACGGCCACGGCCTCGGCGCGCTGTTGATCCACGATGATCAGGCCGGCCATCACCGCCAGGACGATCGCCGCCAGCACAGCCCCGGCCAGGATGAGCCGCCGCTGGCGGTTGTGTTTGCGCTCCGCGGCCAGCTTGGCGGTCGCGGCGATCTGGGAGGCCTTGATGAAGGCGACCGTCTCGGCTTCCAGGTGCGCGCCGCGATTGGCCAGCAGATCGGCCGCCTCGGTCAGCCGCCGGCCATGCGGCAGCAGGAAGTCGTCGTGCCGGGTCTCCCGCTCCCAGACCAGGGCCTCGCGCTGCAGCCGGCGGCGGCTTCCGAGGAAGTCGGACTCCGCCGCGATCAGCGCCGACAGCCTCGGCCAGTGTTGCAGCAGCGCCTCGTGGGCGAGGCGCAAGGTCGGGCCGCCGCCGGCGTCGTCGGCGACCAGGAAGCGACCGGCGATCAGGTGGTCGGCCAGCTCGATCTGATCCGGATCCTTCAGCATCGCCCGCGGCAGCGTGCGCGCCGAGGCCGAGGCGCCGCCCTTGGTCTCATCGACCTCGACCAGGGCCAGCAGCAGATCGGGCAGGGCGGCCTGCAAGGGCGCCGGCAGGGCGCTGACCAGCCGCTCGGCCTCCACGGCGATCGCGCCTTCCAGCCCGCCAAGCTCTTCATAGGTCTTGAGCAAAAGCGTGTCGGACTTCTGGTCGCGTCCGTCGAACAGGCTGGCCAGGGTGAATTCCAACAGCGGCAAGGAGCCGGGCTTGGCCGCGGCCTTGTTCAGGAGCGCGGCGAGGTCCTGCTCGCCGTCCTGCTGCAGGCCGAGGCCGGCGGCCCTGGCCGGCCATTCGATGATCTCGTTGATCTCCAGCACGTTCGGCGGCGCCAGATCGAAGCTCGCCCCGTCCGTCTTCAGCGCCATCAGGCCCGGATTGGCCTGGAACTCCGGATAGTAGTCGCTGCGCAGGGTCGCGATCACCGCGATCGCGCCGCTGCGCGCCATGGCGTCCATCAGTGGGACCAGCAGGTCGCGGCTCGCCGCCGGGCCGAGCAGCAGCGCCTCCAACTGGTCGAACACCACGACCAGCTGCACCTTGGCCACGTGGTCGAGCTTCTTCTTGCCGCGCATGGCCTCGCCGGCCCGGCGCAGCGCCGCGGCGATCGGGGCGGCCGCCGACGACGGCGCCTCGCGGATCAGCTTGGCGAACGTCTCGGGCTCGCCATAGTCGCCTTCGCCGAGTTCCGGCAGGCAGTCCGCATCGGACAGGGCCCTGGCCACCGACAACGCCGGATCGTCGAGAATCAGGTCGCAGCGCAGGATGCAATGGCGCCACTCGTCGACGTCGGAGGGGATGAAGGCCTTGGTCAGCCACGGCACCACGCCGGCCTTGACCATCGAGGACTTGCCCGCCCCGCTCATGCCGACGACGACCAGGAAGGCGCACCCGTCTAGGGCGCGGGTCTGCAGCCGGGCGATGACCTGGCGAATGGCCCGGCGGCGGCCGAAAAACACCTCCGCATGGCTGGGATCGAAGGATTCGAGCCGCCGATAGGGCGAGCCCTTGATGGCGATCGACCAGGTCGTCCGTTTGACCCGGCGCTCCAGCCACTGACGCAGATGCCGTTTCAGCTTGTCGCCGAAGTCCTTGCTCGACTCGAAGGTGTCGAACCCGGCGGTGAAGTGACCTTTTTCGTCGCGAAACCAGCGGCCCCAGAAGGCCTCCAGCGCCTTCAGCTGCAGACTCTGATCGGCAACCTGGGTGGTCTTGAGACTGATTTCCTCCTGCATCTTCTTGTAGACCAGAATGTCCGGCGTTTCGTTCTGCAGGGCGAATTCCAGCGCCTCCTCGAACTCGTATTCGGTGCCGGTGCGCGAGGTTCCGTCCGGCCGATTGAAGCTCGCCGGAAGCTCGCTGCCGAGTTTCGACCACAGAACGCAGATGACGATATCGCAGCTCGACGGTTTCTTGATCTGCGGCTGAAACCCCGTTTTCGCCGTGTAATAGGTATCCGGCCACGAAATCGGATTGAACCTGAACCGGCCGGCAAGCTCGGTGTTCAACTGGTCCAGAACCACCTTGGCCCGGTCCCGCTCGCCTTCGACATCGGATGGCGACGAGATGAAGACGGTGAATTCCGTTTCAGCGCCGGCTGTCGAGGGGGCGGCCATGCCTGGGCTTCCGTCAATTCACTCGCAAACTGCACTCACGCTTACTCATGGCCAAGCTAGACACCATAACCCGGCCGCAATGTCGACATTGACAGGCGCGGCGGCGGCGGCGTGCTATCTGGAAGGCAGGAAATGTCGGAGGTCTCGGTGGCCGAAATTCGCGCCTATCGCCCCGGCGATCTGGACGCCCTCTATCATATCTGCCTGGCGACCGGAGCGAGCGGCGCCGACGCCTCGGGCTTCTATCAGGACCCCCGGCTGGTCGGTCACGTCTTCGCCGCGCCCTATGGCCGGCTCAGCCCCGAGAGCGCCCTGGTGGTCGAGGACGAGGACGGGGTCGGCGGCTATATCGTCGGGGTGGCCGACACCCGCGCCTTCGAAGCGCGGCTGGAGGCCGACTGGTGGCCGGCGCTGCGCGCGATCTATGCCGACCCCGAGGGCCCGGGCGCCAGCCTGGGATGGGACGATCGCATGCGCCGCCATATCAACCGGCCGCCCAAGGCGCCGCCCGAGGTGGTCGAGCCCTTCCCGGCGCATCTGCATATCGACATGCTGCCGCGCCTGCAGGGGCGGGGGTTCGGCAAGGCGCTGATCGATCGCTGGCTGGACCTGATCCAGGCGATGGGCGCGCGCGGCGTCCACCTGGGCGTCGGCGAGTCCAATGCGCGGGCCGTGCGGTTCTACCAGGCCTATGGCTTCCAGCGACTCGAACTGCCGCAATATCCAGGCGCGCTGTGGTTCACCACCACCCTGGACGGTTAGGCGTGATGGGCGCGTGATCCGAACCTTCGGTCTGCAAGCACGGTGCTACACGGCCGGCCAACGCGACCCTTCTCCCGGGAGAAGGACGCGGTTGCGGCCGCGACCAGGAGCGGAATGCAAACTCAGTGGTCCCAGATCGACCTGAACGCGCCTTCGCCGGTGAGCAGCTGCGCCGGGCTCTGCTTGTCGATGTGGCCGATCAGGCCCTGGTAGACGCCGTAGCCGACCAGCTCGCGCAACCGCGGTGAAAACCCGCGAACCGCCTCGGGCGATATGCCCAGCTGCTGGTTCTCCTGCTGGCGGATGAAGCCGGCGCAGTAGTTCATGGCGATGCCGGTGCGCCGCTGGCCGGTCGTATTGGCGCCGCCGCCGTGCCACAGCGAGCCGTCCCAGATCAGCACCGCGCCCTTGGGCATTTCGGCCGGAAGGCTGTCATAGGCGCCGCCATAGTCGGGATTGCCGCGCTTGTGGCTGCCGGCCACCAGCCGGGTCGCGCCATTGGCGGCGGTGAAGTCGGTCAGCGCCCACATCGAGTTGCAGACGATCGAGGCGTGCGGCTTTTCCAGCGGAATGACCATGTCGTCGGCATGGATCGGCTGGGCGATCTCGCCCGGGTCGATGGCGATGGAGGAGAGCGACGAGATCAGGCAGCCGGGATCGAGCACGCCCTCGACGATCGGCAGCACCGAGGCGTGCACCGGCACCCGCTCGAACACCGGATCGCGGGCCAAGAGGTTGTAGATGCGCACCGTACGATGGCCCTCGAAGCCGTTCATCGCCGGCCTGGCGTCCAGTTCGCGCTCCAGGCGGGCCAGCGCGGTGCTCAGCGCCTCGATCAGTCCGGGCTCGATGGCGTTCTCAACGATGGTGTAGCCGTCCTGGCGCACCCGCTCGATGTGTCGCGCCCGCATCGCCTCGTCCATGCCGCATCTCCCTTCCCGGCCCGGACCTTAAGCCGCCGCCGGGGGGAAGACGAGCAGGGTGCTGGCGGCGCGGGTGCTCAGCGTCAGCAGGGCCCGGCGGGCGAAGGTCTGCATGGCCGCGGTCGAGGGGTCGCGGCTGTCTTCCCAGACGCCGTGGCTGGCATAGCGGGTGACCAGCAGCAGATGGCGGTGGCCGGGCGCGTCGCCGGGGCGCGGGGAGGTCAGATCGAACAGCCCGAAGATGCGCGCGTCGAACCGGCTCTCGAAGTCCGGCCAGGCTTCGGCGGAAAGGGCGATAAACTCGTCGAATGTTGAACCATCGACCTCGAACCAGCGATGCACATAGATTCCGCCGGTCGTCAGCACAGCGCCGGGCGTGGGGCGAATGGTCGGCGCCAGTTCATGGGCCTCGCAGGAGAGGACCTCGGGCGCGTTGGACAGCGTCTGCAGCGCGGCGGGGTCGCCCCGCTCGACCAGCAAGGCCGCATGCGACGCCTCCCAACCCAGTTGCGGCGTGAACAGCCCAACCACCTTGCCGCCCTCGGCCAGTCCCGCAGCACCGAGGCGCTTGACGAACGCGCCGCGGGCAGCGGGTCCGCGCTTCATGGTCAGGGTGAGGTAGTCGTAGACGGCCATGGGCGTTTCCTGTTTTCGCCAGCCCTAATAGACCTCTCCCGAGAGAAGTTTGGAAGGCCGGGCTTTGGTCGGCGATCCGCTGCGAGGACGCCCCGCAGCCGCGCTAAGCCGGCTACCCCCAAAAAAGAGTGATCCGAACGCCCTCGGCCATGCTTCAGTCCGGCGATGGAAAACCGGTCGCTTAAGCCCGGCGCATGCTCAGGATGGGTACCGGCGGCTTCAGCCATTGGCCGCGCTGCTCGACGAACCTGGTCTTGCCGTTGGTGGGCAGGGACAGGATCTTGTCGACCACCGGCAGGCCGTCGACGACCTGACCGAAGGCCGCGAAGCCCAGGTTGTCGCCCTTCGCGCCCGGATGAGCGTCCAGATAGGGCTCGGGACCGGAGCAGATAAAGAAGTTGCTGGTCGCCGTGTCGGGACCGAAGCGGCCGAGCGAGAGCGTGCCCCGGAGGTGGCGAAGGCCGGTCTTGGTGGTGCTTTCGTGATGGATCGGCGGGAAGGGGTGGGAGAGCGGATTGGGCGCGCCGACGATCGTGCCCCGGCTCGGCGCGCCGGGGTCGCGCGAGGCGCGAAAGAAGGCGCCGCCGTCGTAGTCCTTGTGATCGACGTAGCGCAGGAAGTTGGTCGACGTGAGGGGCGCCCGTTCAGCCTCGAGCTCCACCAGGATGGTCCCATGGTTGGTGGTGATCAGCACCCTGGGCTTGGCCGGCGCCGCAAAGGCCGCGCCCGCGTTGCCGAGCATCAGCCCGGCGCCGACGACGAAGCTCCGCCGTCCAAGTCTGGACCCCGTCATTTCACACCTGCTCCTTGCCTGTTTCCCGCACCTTAGCGTCCCGTGAAGCGCGAAAGCGAGCGCTGGCGGGCGGCTTTGTCTTGGCGTAGCAGCGATGCGCGCGGCAGGCCGCGCAAAGGGGACGGAGCATGATCGCCTATTCGACGCTCGGTGTGAACGACATGAGCCGCGCCATCGGCTTCTATGACGCGGTCTTCGCCCCGCTCGGGGCCGTTCGCGATACGACCGGCGACACCTGGACCGGCTATTCGCGCGCCGGCGACCGGGCCAGGTTCTTCCTGACGCGGCCGTTCGACCGCAGCCCCGCGACCTCCGGCAACGGGACCATGCTGGCCTTTCTGGGCGAGGACCGGGCCGCCATCGATGCGTTTTACGCCGCCGCCCTGGCCAATGGCGGCGGCGACGAGGGGCCGCCGGGCGTGCGCGAAGGAATGAACCCGGTCTTCTACGCGGCGTACGTGCGCGATCCGGACGGCAACAAGCTCTGCGCCTTCGTGCGCAAATAGGCGGATGGGCAAGCGGCCGAACTTCCTGGTCATCGTCGCCGACGATCTGGGCTTTTCCGACCTCGGCGCCTTCGGCGGCGAGATCGAGACGCCGCACCTGGACGCCCTGGCGCGCCAGGGCCTGCGCTTCACCGACTTCCACACCGCGCCGGCCTGCTCGCCAACCCGGGCCATGCTGCTGACCGGGACCGACCACCATATCGCCGGCCTGGGCACGCTGGATGAGGTGGCCAGCCGCTCGCAGCGCGGCCAGCCGGGCTATGAGGGCTATCTGAACAGCCGCGTGGTGACGGTCACCGAACTGCTGCGCGACAGCGGCTACCGCACCTACATGTCCGGCAAGTGGCACCTCGGGATGACCCTGGAGACCGCGCCGCACACGCGCGGGTTCGAGCGGTCCTTCGCGCTGCTGCCCGGCGCGGCCAACCACTATGCCAGCTCGCCCAAGGCCGGCACCGGCTTCCGCCGCCAGGACACCCTCTATACCGAGGACGACCGCTTCGTCGGCCTGCCCGACGATTTCTACACAACGGACGGATTCACCGAAAAGCTGATCGAGTATCTGGACGAGCGGCCGAAGGACGGCGCCCCCTTTTTCGCCTGGCTCGCCTTTTCCGCGCCGCACTGGCCGTTGCAGGCGCCGGACGATCTCGTCGCCAAGTACCGCGGCCGTTACGACGACGGCCCCGACGTTCTGCGCGAGCGCCGGCTGAAGGGGCTGATCGCGCAGGGGCTGTGCGCGCCGGACGTGGTCCCGCATCCGGTCTCGGCACGCTCGAAGGAATGGGTCGAAATGAGCGCCGAGGAACGCGCCGTCTCGGCCCGGACCATGGAGGTCTATGCCGCCATGGTCGACCGGATCGACTGGAACATCGGCCGGCTGGTCGAGCATCTGCGGGCCAGCGGCGATCTCGACGACACGGTCATCCTATTCCTGTCCGACAACGGCGCGGAAGGCGCGCTGATCGAGGCGGTGTCGGTGTTCGGGCCGATGCTGATGGCCTTCATCGCCGAGCATTACGACAACCGGCTGGACAATATCGGCCGGCCGAACTCCTACGTCTGGTATGGCCCGCGCTGGGCCCAGGCCGCCACCGCGCCGTCCAGGCTCTACAAGACCCATACGGCCGAGGGCGGCATCCGCGTCGTCGCCTTCCTGACCGGCCGCCAGTTCGCGCGCCAGGGTGCGATCACCACCGCCTTCGCCACCGCTATGGACGTGGCGCCGACCATCCTGGAGCTCGCCGGCGTCGCGCATCCCGGCCGCAGCTGGCGGGCGCGAGCGATCGAGCCTGTGCGCGGCCGCTCGCTGCTCCCCTATCTGCGCGGCGAGGCCGAGGTGGTGCACGCCGACGACGTCGCCACCGGCTGGGAGCTGTTCGGCCGCTGCGCCATCCGCCGCGGCGATTGGAAAGCGCTGCTGCTGCCGCCGCCCGACGGCCCGGGCCGCTGGCAGCTCTACGACCTCTCGAAAGACCCCGGCGAGACCGACGACCTGGCCGAGGCCGAGCCGGCGCGGTTGGCCGGCCTGATCGAGGACTGGAGCGCCTATGTCGAAGAGACCGGCGTCCTGATCGTCGAAGTGGCGACCTGAAGCGCCCCGGCGCCGCCCTCACACCGCAAACCGGAACGCCGCGCCGTCGCGGACGACCTGGCCGGCCGTGGGGGCGGGAAAGTGGGTGCCGATGACCAGGATCGTCTGGTCGGCCCATTCGGCGAAGAGGCGCGAACGGGTCGCCGCGGCGGCCTTCGGGTCGTTGTCGCCGAGCGACCAGTCGGGGTGCGCCAGCTGGCACGGATGGTGGGCCATGTCGCCGGTGATCACCGCCCGCTCGCCCTCGGACTCGATCATCACGCTGACGTGGCCGGGCGTATGGCCGATGGACGGCGTCAGCCGGATCTCCGGCGAGATCACGTGGTCCAGCTCCACCAGCTGGACGAGGCCGGCGTCGAAGATCGGCTTGACGCTGTCGCCGAGCATCGCCTGCTGCTCCTCGTCGTCGCAGGCGCTCCAGAAGTCGTACTCTTGCCGACCGAGGAGGTAGCGCGCCTTCGGGAAAGTCGGCGCCCACCTGCCGTTCTCGAGCATGGTGTTCCAGCCGACGTGGTCGACGTGCAGATGAGTGCACACCACGGCGTCGACGGTGTCACGCGACCAGCCCGCCTCGCCAAGCTGCTGCAGGAACGGGGTCGCCAGCGGCTCGCCGCCGGTGATCTCGCGCGGCCGGTCGTTGCCGATGCAGGTGTCGACGACCAGCTTCAGCCCCGGCGCCTCGATCAGCAGCGCGTGGATGCTGAGCCTCAGGGTGGTGTCGTCCTGGCTGACGAAGTGCGGATAGAGCCACGCCGACTTGCGCAGCGCCGCGGCCGTGGCCCGTGGCATGGCCATGATCGGCACCGGCAAATCCATCTCGACGATGCGGGTGATCTTCACCCGGCCCACCTGCCAGCTCAGCATCGCGCTCACGCCTCCTCACGCGAGGTTCGCCCGATGGACGTTTAGGGGCCCGCGGTTCGGGTTTCAATCTGAGAAGGCGTCCCCCGCCGCGGGATCAGTGGAACTTTTCCAGCTCAGCGCCTGACGGGCGCCCTAGCCATAGACGAACACCGGGTCGTCCAGGTCGATGGCCGGGAACTCGTCCTTTTCGGTCCAGTAGTCCTGGGTGTGTTGCCATTCGTGGGTCGTCCCGCGCTTGGGCAGCAGGTGCATGCCGCGCATCAGGTAGCCCGGGTTGAAGTTTTCCGGATCGATCCAGCTGCCGAGTTCCATGTCCTTCTCTTCCGGCCGCAGGGCCACGGCCACGCGATGGGCCTGGCGTTCGTCCATGTGGTTCAGCAGGCGGCAGACGAAGTCGGCGATCAGTTCCGAGCGCAGGGTCCAGCTGGCGCGGAAATAGCCGAACACCCAGACCATGTTGGGCACGCCGGTGAACATCATGCCGCGATAGGTGACGGTCTCGGCGAAGTTCAGCGGCGCGCCGTCGATGACGAAGTCGATGTCGCCAAGGACGTTCAGGTTGAACCCGGTGGCGGTGATGATCAGGTCGGCGTCGATCTCGTCGCCGGACTTCACCCGGATGCCCTTTTCGGTGAAGCGGTCGATCTCGTCGGTGACCACCGAGACCTTGCCGGTCTTCATGCCCTCGAACAGGTCGCCGTTGGGCATGAAGGCGATGCGCTGGCGCCACGGCCGATACGAAGGCGTGAAGTGCTTTTCCACCTGATCGGCCGGCAGGAAGGTCCCGACCAGGCCGAGCAGTTCCTTGCGCACCTCTTCCGGCTGTTCGAAGGTGCGCCTGGTGAAGGCGCCGCCGTTGGCCAGCACCTGGCGGCGCACGATCTCGTGAATCCAGTTCTCGTCGATCTGCAAGGCGCGCAGGGTCTCGGCCAGTTCGTTGACGTTGCGCCCGGGCACGAAATAGGTCGGCGAGCGCTGCAGCATGGTGACGTGCTCGACGTCGGAGGCGATCGCGGGCGCCAGCGTGGCCGCGGTCGCGCCCGAGCCGATGACGATCACCTTCTTGTCCTTGTAGACCAGGTCTTGCGGCCAGTTTTGCGGATGCACGATCTGGCCCTTGAAGTCGGCCATGCCCTCCCACTCCGGGGTGTAGCCCTCGGACTGGCGGAAATAGCCCTGCGCCATCCACAGGAAGCCCGTGGTGAATCGGACGGTCCGGCCGTCTTCGGCGCGCACCGCCTCGATGCTCCACAGGTTGTCGGCGCTCGACCAGCTGGCCTTGGTGATGGTGTGGCCATAGCGGATGTGGCGGGCCAGATCGTTCTCCTCGATCACCTCGCCCATGTATTTCAGGATCTCGTCGCCGCCGGCGATCGGCGCGCCGGTCCAGGCCTTGAAGCGGTAGCCGAAGGTGAAGAGGTCGCTGTCGGAGCGCACCCCGGGATAGCGGTGGGTGTGCCAGGTGCCGCCGAAGCTGGGCTTGGTCTCCAAGACCACGAAGCTCTTGTCCGGACACTGGACCTGCATGTGATAGGCGCCGCCGACGCCCGAAATCCCGGCCCCGACGATCAGCACATCGTAGTGCTCGGCGGTAGCCTCGGCGGCAGGCGGGCGGGTCAGGGTCGCGGTATCGGTCATGGAGGACTCACTGGCGGTCGGGCGCATCAACTGAACGCCGATCACATATTTCGCGCGCCGCCTCAAGTGGTGATGAAGGAAACCGCGGTCCAGGCAGTCGGGCGCCCCGGCATCCAGATTTCATTCCCGGATGACGTTTTCTCGAAGGAACGCCAGATAGCCGGCCTCGTCGAAGGTCCCGGCGGCCAAACCGAGTACAGCCTCGGTCACGGCTTCCTCGCTGGCGGTAAACCGCGCGCCATTGAGTTCCAGGAACAAGACCCCGATCACGAACCCTGTGCGCTTGTTGCCGTCTACGAACGGGTGGTTGTGCAGTAGGCCGGCGGTATAGGCAGCCGCCAAATCAACCACATCGACGGTCCCGCCGTAGGCTTCCAACTGCCTGGGCCTCGCCAGCGCCGACCGCAGCAGGCCAGCGTCGCGCAGTCCGGGCGCGCCGCCGTGAAGCACAAGCAATCGGTCGTGGAGGGTCAGCGCATCGCGTTCATCGATCCAGACCCAAGACCTCACTTCGCCAGGACGTGAAGGGTGTTGCGGTAGCGCCGCAGGATGTCCTCGGCCCTGTCCATTTTTGCGGCGAAGTCGGGGTCATATGGCGTCAGACGATAGCCCCCATCCGGGGTTTCCACGGCGTAGAGCACGTCGCCCTTCGCCACGTTCAGACGCTTCAGCATCTCCTTTGGGATCACCACGCCGGTGGACGTCCCGACAGCGGTCAGTTTTAGCGAGGTCATCATAGCCCTCATTCTATAGGTATAAATATAGTAATGTAGTCCGCGATGCTCGGCAAGGCCGCCAGAGGCGGAAGGGCGACTAGCCGCCGGCGGCGACCGCCTGAACCGGAGCGCCGTGCGTGTGCGGGATCTTGTCGGCGAAGACCTCGACGAAATGGTCGATGGCGCCGCCGGTCGTGGGCGTCAGCGCCTCGTCCATGTAGCTCATCCTGGCCGGATCGGCTTCGACGCGCGCCTGGATGCGGCGATTGCGCCGCACCAGCTGCAGCCATCGCCCCAGCGTCGCCGCCAGGTCGAACAGCCGCCAGGGATAGAAGATCAGCGGATTGACGAGCGGCATCCCGTAGCGGCGTGAGGTGCGGACCTTGCGGCGCACATAGCCGAACTGCAGCGGGTGCACGCCTTCGATCTGCGGCGCGCCGGCGAACATGGTCACGCCGTCGAAGATCTTCGACTTGCTGATCCCGCTGACCACCGCGCGGCGCATGATGGTTTCGACGTGCTCGGGCGAATAATAGCGCGTCCAGGCGTTGTCATAGACCCGCTCCCAGGTCTGCTTCGACATGATCGCATGGCCGGTGCAGGCGTGCTCCAGGTCGTAATTGTTCATGTCCGGGTCCATCGGCACGCCGGCGCGATGCAGCTTCTGATGGTCCTCCGAGCCCGGCAGCGGCGTCAGGAAAAAGAACTCCAGCAGGTCGATCGGCAGTTCCTGTTTGATGATCTCGATGTCGCGCGCGATGGACTCGGGCGTGTCGGTCGGGAAGCCCAGGATGTAGCCGGCGTAGGTCAGCACCTTGGCCCGCTTCCAAGCCTGCAGCATCTCCCGGTATTCCCAGATCTTGTTCTGCCGCTTCTTGGTCCCCATCAGCGATTCGGGGTTGATGTTCTCCAGCCCGATAAAGACCGCCGTGCAGCCCGCGCGCGCCGACTTCTCGATGAAGCCGGGGATGCGGTGGCAAAGCGTGTCGACCTGCAGGAAGAGCCGGATCGAGAAGCCATCCTGCTCGCGCAACTGGATCAGGCGATCGAGGATCGGCTCCCAATTGCTGTTGCGCGCGAAGTTGTCGTCGGTGACGAAAAAGCGGGTGATCCCCTGCGCGGCGTTGGCGCGCACGATCGCCTCGACGTCGTCGGCGGTGCGGTGGCGCGACTTGCGGCCCTGGACGTTGATGATGGTGCAGAAGCTGCACTGAAACGGACAGCCGCGGCCGGCGTCAAAGCTGGCGTAATGGCCCGCCACCCGGGTGACCGCCCAGCGCGGCAGGACGGGCAGCGCCGCCGCCTCCATGCCGGGCATGTCGGCCAGGAAGTTATAGACCGGCTTCAGCGCGCCCGTGTCGATGTCGCGCAGCAGGTGGCCCATGCGGCCTTCGCCTTCGCCGGCGTAGAGGGTGATGCCGAGCGCGCCGGCCTCCTTCAGATCCGGCGGCAGCTCCGGCAGCATGGACAGGCAGCCGCTGACATGGAACCCGCCGATGATCACCGGCAGGCCGGCGGCGCGGAACTGGCGACCGAGGTCGAGCGCGCGCGGAAACTGGTTCGACTGAACCCCGACCAGGCCGACGAAGCCCGCGCCCGCCTGGCGCAGGCGACGGATCACGCCCTTGACGTCGATGAGCGT
This sequence comes from Caulobacteraceae bacterium, assembly GCA_036501225.1. Lineage (GTDB taxonomy): Bacteria > Pseudomonadota > Alphaproteobacteria > Caulobacterales > Caulobacteraceae > Poindextera. The sequence goes on from DASYAQ010000014.1 coordinate 15,946, forward strand.
ATTGCACTCGTCATAGGCCTCAATCTCGATGTCGACATCCGGCCCGAGCGTCTTGCTCTCGGCGCATCCGGCCAGCAGGCCGTAGAGGCTGGCCAGGCTGTTGGACGGGATGGTCGAGCGATGCCACTGGATGACATAGCCATCGGCGTCGTAGTGCGACGGCTTGATCAGGACGACCAGGAAGCGTCGCCGGCCCGCGACAGCCGAGGGCGTTTGGGACAATTTTCTGCCTCGAGGATCGTTCAAATCTACAACGCCCGAATGATGGCTGATCCGACCACCGTGTTTTGCAGTCTAAGCTTATTGTATCGCCGTTGAAAAGCTCTCCCCATGGTTTAGCTGAGGCGCGGCGATATCATTCCTATTCACGGTTGTGAAAGCGTCCTGAGACAGACTGGGCTGGCCAAAGCACAGGTTCATAGCCATGCCATCGACACCAGGATTCGGCCGACGAGGTCTTCCGTCCGCCTCCGCGCCGGCGTTCAACAGGCCCAATCCCGCTCCCCGACCGCTGCCGACGCCTGATGAGGACGCCTTCAATGTCTGGCGATTTCTGTTCGGCACCGAAGGGCGTATTCCGCGCCTGCACTACTGGCTTGGACAGATATGCATCATCGTGGTGGATCAGATAATCATCCAATCCGACAAACTCTTGCTTAGCACCCAAAAGAGCATTGCGGCATCGGCGTCACCCTCGTTGGGTTTGACGCTTTTTATCCTCGCAATGTCATTGATTTTCCTGGTCATATTGGCCCTGACGGTCTGGGCCGGCATAGCGCTGGTGGTGAGACGATGGCATGACCGGGGAAAGTCCTGGGTGTGGGCGCTTCTGGGGTTCGTCCCCATCGTCGGATGGCTCTGGCAGGGCATCGAGTGCGGCTTTCTGGAAGGCACGTTGGGCCCGAACAGGTATGGTCCGTCGCCGAAGGGGATTACAGGCGTCAGCTACGGTGATCAAGGCGCAATCCCCGTCGCCTGATCCTAGAGGCGTCGATGGCCGGCGCCCTGGAGTGGTCGCGGACAAACTCTGCAGCTGGTCAAAGGCGCGAGCCAGGTGGGCGTCCAGTCCCAGCGCCGGATCGTCGAACCACGCATGTGTGGCGTAGCTGAGCGCGGCCATGCCAACCTGAGCTGCGAGCGTCGCCAGGCCATCTTCGACGCCGCGACGGCGCATGGCTTCGGACAGCGCGTTCATCACACTCGCGGTCTTGGTCAGAAAGCGCTCCTGCAGGGCGGGCGTCTAAGAGATCACCATTTGCAGCGGTTCGGTGAATGGACGATTGCCCTCAAGCCGACCCCGAACCCGGTGCGCTTATCGGACCTACCCCTTTTTCGCGGCTGAACCGAACCGCAGGTCTCAGGGCTTGAAAGGCGTACCTGTCCCCGATTTTATCCCTGCGCCTTGGCGCGGGCCTGGGCGTCCACGGCTTTGCTTCCGGTTGAATCGCGCACCGCGCAGGCTAGACTGGCGCGACCAGATCGGGGGCATCATGAAAAAGATACTGGCGCTGGCGCTGGCGCTTGGTTTCGGTGGGGCAGCTCTCGCGGCTCCGGTGGTGAGCGATCCCACCGCGCTTGTACGAAAGCTCTACGCACCCTCGCGGTCGTCCGGTGATCCGCTTTGGTGGAGCTATCTGACGGGGCGGGCCCAATCGACATTCCAGCAGGTGCTGCGCGCCGAGAAGAAGAGCGGCGATGAACTCATCGACGCAGACTTCCTCTGTCAGTGCCAAGACGACGACGGGCTTCACATCGTCTCGATCAACCTATCGCATCAGACCCCGACCTCGGTAAGCGCGCTTGTCCGTTTTACGTTTTCGGACAAGTCGGTGCAGACGCTCACGATCGACCTGGTCAAGGTGGGCTCGGGCTGGCGCATCGCTCAGATGACGAACTCGGACCACCGCACCTTCACCGCCGAGAACGAGCAGGCGTTGAAAGACGCCGGACATTAGGAACTGGGGACACGTACGCCCCCCGGAGTCGGAGATCGGAATTCAGGCGATGGGTAGGGCGTACGTGTCCCCAGTTTCCCACGTGTCGCCAGTTTCCTACGCCGTAGCCCGCGCCTGGACATCGAGGGCCTTGAAGTCCTGGTCGGAGAGTTCGATGCCGGCGGCGCGGACGTTGTCGTCGAGGTGGCCCGTCTTGCTGGTGCCGGGGATCGGCAGCATGACCGGGCTGCGCTTCAGGACCCAGGCGAGCGCGATCTGGCTGGGGGTGGCGTTGGCCTTGTGGACCAGGGCGTCCAGCGCCGTGCCCGGCTTGGCGAGGTTGCCGGCGGCCAGAGGATACCAGGGGATGAAGCCGATCGAATTGGCCGCGCAATAGTCGACCACGGCCTCGCTGCCGCGGTCGATCAGGTTGTAGCGGTTCTGCACGGTGGCGACGGGGAAGACCTTGCGGGCGGCCGCGATCTCCGCGACGCCGACTTCGCTCAGGCCCGCATGCCTGATCAGGCCTTCCTTGAGCATGTCGGCGATGACGCCGAACTGTTCGTCGCGCGGCACCTTCGGGTCGATGCGGTGCAGTTGCCACAGGCCGATCTGTTCCTGCTTGAGGCGGCGCAAGCTCATCAGCACACACTGGCGCAGATATTCCGGGCGACCGACCGGCGCCCAGACGCCAGGGCCGGCGCGGGTCAGGCCGCCCTTGGTGGCGATCAGCAGGCCGTCGTAAGGCGCGAGCGCCTCGGCGATCAGGTCTTCGCTGACGAAGGGACCGTAGCTGTCGGCGGTGTCGATGAAGTTGACGCCCAGCTCGGGCAGCCGTTTCAGCACGGCGATCGCCTCGTCGCGATCCCGCGGCTCGCCCCAGATGCCGGGACCGGTGAGGCGCATGGCGCCGAAGCCCAGCCGGTGCACGGGCGTATCGCCGCCGATGCGGAATGAACCCGAGGCGGCGGCGGAAGCGGTGGAAGCCATGGCGATCTCCTGCTGTTCTCGGAGAGATGGGCGGTCAGCCGGCGATTGCCAGCGGCGCCGGGCGCTTGTGTAAGTCCTTTTTCGAAACCATCTAGCGCGCATGGCTTACGATGTTGCGGAGTGGCCGGAAGAGCCGCTCGATCCCTATTCCGCCCGGGTCACCCAGGCGTTCGAGACCGTCGGCCCGGCGGTGGTGCATATTTCGGCGCTGCAGGCCAACGGCCGCGGCGGCACGGGCTCCGGCGTCATCTTCGCCCCCGACGGCTATCTGATCACCAACAGCCACGTGGTGGCCAAGGCGACCAGGCTGTCGGCCAGCCTGACCGACGGGCGCCAGTTCGAGGCGCGGCTGATCGGCGACGATCCGGCCACCGACCTGGCGGTGCTGCGGCTGGAAGCGAGCAGCGGCCTGCCGCACGCCCGGTTCGGCCGCTCTTCGCGCCTGCGCGTCGGCCAGCTGGTGGTGGCGATCGGCAATCCGCTCGGCTTCCAGGCCACGGTCACCGCCGGCATCGTCAGCGCGCTCGGCCGCACGCTGCGCTCGCCGAGCGGCCGGCTGATCGAGAGCGTCATCCAGACCGACGCACCGCTCAATCCGGGCAACTCCGGCGGCGCGCTGGTCGACGGGCAGGCGCGCGTGATCGGCATCAACACCGCCATGATCGGCCGGGCCCAGGGCCTGTGCTTCGCCATCGGCGTCGACACCGTGATCGACGTCATCGCCCGGCTGATGCGCGACGGCCGCGTGCGCCGCGCCCGGCTGGGCGTCGCCGGCCAGACCACGCCGCTCGACGCGCGGCTGGCCCGGCGGCTGCACCGCGAGGGCGGCACCGCGGTGCTGGTTTCCGAGACGCCGGCCGAGGGCGCCGCGGCGCGCGCCGGGATGGAAAAGGGCGACGTCATCCTGGAGTTCGCCGGCGCCAAGGTGTTCACCGTCGACGACCTGCACCGGCTGCTCACCGCCGAGATCGCCGACACCGAGGTCGAACTGGTGCTGATGCGCCGCGCCAGCATCCAGACGCTGAAGCTGCGCCCCGACCTGGACGACTAGAGCGACGGCGGGCGTTTGAAGAATGAGCCACGAAAAACACGAAAAGCACGAAAACAGGGGACGCCCGCCAAAGGCGCGCCTTCGGGCGGATCGGGCTTGGAACTAGCCGTACGTTCGTGTTTTTCGTGTTTTCCGTGGTCAAATAATACCTAACCCATCAGCGCCCAGGCGCTGGCCAGGTCCTGCACGACGTGGCCCAGCGATTTGTAGACGGTGATTTCGTCGG
>DASYAQ010000015.1:0-7305 GCA_036501225.1 Caulobacteraceae bacterium
GCCTGAGTCGCGGTCACAAGGCCGGCTATGCAGACGTCGGCTCAGGTCTCGGGCACACCCTATGCGGCGGTCGCGGCCGTGCGGGCGGCCTGGCGCGAGCCGGTCGAGGTCTTGTCGGCCTTTGCGGACGAGGCCTGGGCGATCGGCTTCCTGTCGGGCGGGGGCGGGCCGGATGGGCGCTGGTCCTACCTGGCGCGGCGGCCTGACGCGACGCTGGTCTTCGCGGGCGGCGATCGCGGCGATCCATTCGCGGCGCTGGCGGCGCTGGTCGGGCCGCCCTCGCCGCACCTTGCCGACGGGCCGCCGTTCCAGGGTGGCGTGGCGGGGCTCGGCGCCTATGAGCTGGGCGATCATGTCGAGGCGCTGGGACTCGGGCGGCATCCCGACTGGCTGGACCTCGCCTGTGCGCGCTACCCGGCTGTGCTGGCCTTCGATCACGAGCGGGGCGCGGTGCTGGGCGTCGGGCGAGGACGCGACGAGGCGGCGGCGCGGCTCGTCGCCGAGCGGGCGCTGGGCTGGCTGGACGCGGAGGCGGTTCCCTGTCATCCGGGCCGGCTGGCCGAGCCGCTCCGCGCCAGTTGCGGATCGCCCTATGAGACGGCGGTCGCCGATGTGGTCGGGCGGATCGGGCTTGGCGAGCTCTTCCAGGCCAATATCGCGCGGCGCTGGACCGGTCGGCTGAAGCCAGGCCGGCGGCCGTTCGATCTGGCGGCGCGGCTGGCGCGGACCAGTGCGGCGCCGTTCGCGGCCTATCTGCGGCTGGCGGACCGCGCCCTGGTGTCCAATTCGCCGGAGCGGTTCCTGCGCGTGTCGCCGGACGGCCGTGTCGAGACCCAGCCGATCAAGGGCACGCGGCCAAGGGGCCGCGATGCCGCCGAGGACGCCGCGCTGGCCGCCGAACTCGCCGGCTCGGCCAAGGATCGGGCCGAGAACCTGATGATCGTCGACCTGATGCGCAACGACCTGGCCCGGGTTTGCGCGCCGGGCACGGTGGCCGTGCCGGCGCTTTGCCGCGTGGCCGGCTTCGCCAATGTGCACCACCTGGTCTCGACCGTGACCGGACGGCTGGCGCCGCGGCGAACCGCCATCGACCTCTTCCGCGCCGCCTTCCCGCCGGGCTCGATCACCGGCGCGCCGAAGGTGCAGGCGATGAAGACCATCGCTGGGCTGGAGCCGCCGCGCGGACCGTTTTTCGGGGCGCTGTTCTGGGCCGGGTTCGACGGCGGCTTCGATTCCAGCGTGCTGATCCGTACGGCGGGGTTTTGCGCCGAGACCGGCGGCTGGCGACTGGAGGCGCGCGCCGGCGCCGGCATCGTCGCCGACAGCGACCCGCATGAGGAACGCCTGGAGACGGAGGCCAAGATCGGGGCCTTGGCTGGGGCTCTAACCGGCGACCGATCACTATGCGCCCCTTCTCCCCTCGCGGGAGAAGGTGGCTGCGAAGCAGATGGATGAGGGGCCGCGCCGGCGATCACGTCCGTCATCCTAGGGTCGGATGTGGCGAGCTGAGCGCGGCCCCTCATCCGACCGGTCTCTGACCGGCCACCTTCTCCCGCGAGGGGAGAAGGCGCCGTGTCTTCGAGTCAGCTAGAATGGGTTTGGTTCAGGAAAGGGGATTTGATGGCTGAGGCGCGGCTTATCGATGGGCGGGCGCTCGCGGCTGCGGTGGTGGCGCGGGTGACGGACGAGACCGCGGCCTTGCAGCGTGACCACGGCATCAGGCCGGGCCTGGCCGTGGTGCTGGTCGGCGAGGATCCCGCCAGCCAGATCTATGTGCGCAACAAGGGCGAACAGACCCTCGCCGCCGGCATGCATTCGCTGACCCTGCGCCTGCCGAACACCACCAGCCAGGGCGAGCTGCTGAAGGTGGTGGCCGACCTCAACGCCGATCCGGCCATCCACGGCATCCTGGTGCAGTTTCCCGTGCCGCCGCACATCGATCAGCTCACGATCCAGGACGCCACCCACCCGGACAAGGACGTCGACGGTCTGAACGTGGTCAATATCGGCCGTCTCGCCGCCGGCCAGCGCGGCCTTTTCCCCTGCACGCCGACCGGTTGCGTCATGTTGCTGGAGAACGCGCTTGGCGGGCGCGCCGCGCTACGCGGCAAGCGCGCGGTGGTGGTCGGGCGCTCGAACCTGGTCGGCAAGCCGATCGCGCAGCTGCTGCTGCGCGCCGACTGCACGGTGAGCATCTGCCACTCGCGCACGGTCGATCTGCCACAGATCACCCGCGAGGCCGACATCCTGGTCGCCGCGGCAGGCCAGCTTGAGATGATCCGCGGCGACTGGATCAAGCCGGGCGCGGCGGTGATCGACGTCGGCATCCACAGCATCCTCTCGCGCATGCCGAAGGCGCGAGCGGCCGGCAAGATGGTCGTGGTCGGCGATGTGGCGTTCCGCGAGGCCGTGCAGGTCGCCGGATGGATCACGCCGGTGCCCGGCGGCGTCGGTCCGATGACCGTCGCCTGCCTCTTACAGAACACCCTGATCGCCGCGCGCCGTCAGGCCGGCCTGGTCGACTGACGCCGGGGTCGGCAACCCCTCCGTAGACGCTATCTTAAGGCGATCCCGTCACACTTTACGTTGTTTAGGGGTGGGATCTGCAGACGATGGCGAACGAGGATGCGCCTCGCGAGAACGGCGGTCGTGGGTTTGGCGCCAACGCCGTCGGCCCCGAGGAGAGCCGCGCCATCTTCGAACGCATCGCCCGCCTGGCCATGCGCATGGCCGAGGCGTCCGGCGCCTATATCGCGCTGGCCGGACGCAGCCGCATGTGGATCGCCGGCGCCGGCAGGAACCAGCCGACGCAGGAATCGCGCGCCATCGCGCTGGCCCAGCTCGCCGTTCAGACCGCCGAGGTGCTGTGGATCGAGAACATGTCCGAGCAGCGCTGGAGCGGCGCCTATCCGCTTGCCTTCGGCGAGGCGGATCATCAGTTCTACGCCGCCGCGCCGATCATCCTGCCGGAAGGCCGGCGCATCGGCTGTCTGGCCATCTTCGACGACCTGCCGCGCGCCTTTGATCCCGATATGGCCGAGCGGCTGGCCGACCACGCCGCCTTCGTCGCGGACGAATGGCAGCGCGGCCGCGCGGTGCAGGCGCTGGCCCGGTCCAAACAGCGCCTGACCCTGGCCACCGAAATCGCCAACATCAACGTCTGGGAGATGGACTACCGCAACCGCGAGCTGGCCAGTGACGGGGTGCGGCCGATCGACGGCGCCGACGCCACCTATGAGTCGCTGAACGCGGACATCTGGCAGGGCGTCCACCCGGCCGACCGGGAGCACGCCCACGCGCTCTGGGACCGGCACGTCAGCGAAGGCGCGCCCTATCGCCTGGTGCACCGCATGATGCAGCGCCAGGGCCCGCACTACTGGGTCGACTCCGCCATCGAGGCGATCAAGGACGAGCGTGGCCGCATCGTCCGAGTCGTGGGCGTGATGCGCAATATCGACCACGAAAAACGCGCCGAACTGGCGCTGGCCAAGGCGCGCGACGACGCGGAGGCGGCCAATCGCGCCAAGAGCCTGTTCCTCGCCACCATGAGCCATGAGATCCGCACGCCGCTGAACGGCGTGCTCGGCATGGCCCAGGCCATGGCGATGGACGAGCTGACCGAGGTTCAGCGCGAGCGGCTCGGTGTCGTGCATGCGTCGGGCGAGGCCCTGCTGACCATCCTCAACGACGTGCTCGACCTGGCCAAGATCGAGGCCGGCAAGCTCGATCTCGAAGACATCGAGTTCGACCTGGACGAGGTCGCCCGCGGCGCCTACCAGGCCTTCATCGCCCAGGCCAACAAGAAGGGCCTGACCTTCGCGCTGGATATCGACGACGCCCAAGGCCTCTACCGCGGCGACCCGACGCGCCTGCGCCAGATCCTTTATAACCTGGTCTCCAATGCGCTGAAATTCACCGACAACGGCGAGATCAGCATCATGGCCCGCTGGCGGGACGAGCAGCTGATCCTGGCGGTGGCCGATACCGGCGTCGGCATCCCCGCCGACCGGCTGCAGGCCCTGTTCGGCCGCTTCGACCAGGCCGACGCCTCGACCACGCGGCGCTTCGGGGGCTCGGGCCTTGGCCTGGCCATCTGTCGCGAGCTGGCCGAGATGATGGGCGGCTCGATCGAGGTCGAGAGCACGCTGGGCTTCGGCTCGACCTTCACCGTCGTCCTGCCGCTGAAGCGGGTCGGCGACGGGCGCTCGTCGCTCACCCCGCTGGCGGCGCCGGCCCCGGAAGACGAGGCCTATGCGCTGAAGCTGCGGGTGCTGGCGGCGGAGGACAATACGGTCAACCAGCTGGTGCTGAAGACCCTGCTGAACCAGGTCGGCATCGATCCCGTGGTGGTCTCGAACGGCGCCGAGGCGGTCATCGCCTGGGAAGAGAACGATTGGGACGTGATCCTGATGGACGTCCAGATGCCGAAGATGGACGGCCCCACCGCCGCCCGCGCCATCCGCGAACAGGAACGCGACTCGGGGCGCCCCCGCACCCCGATCATCGCGCTCACCGCCAACGTCATGTCGCACCAGCTCGCCGACTACATCGCCGCTGGCATGGACGGCCACGTCGCCAAGCCGATCGAAGCCGCCCGGCTGTACGAGGCGCTCGAAGCGCTGCTCAGCGACGCGCCCGCCGCCGACGAACGGGCGGCGTAGGGCCCGCCTTCGCGGGGATGAGCGGTATAATTGATCAGTCCCGAAGGCTGATTTTTGTGTGCCATTACTTGCCCTTGAAAGCGGCGGGGCGTTTTTGCAGGAAGGCTTGCACGCCTTCGGCGAAGTCCTGGCTGCGGCCGGCTTCGTTCTGGGCCTGGGCCTCGTAGTCGAGCTGCTCGGCGAAGTCGGCGTCCAGCGAAGCCCACAGCGCGCGGCGGATCAGGCTGAGCGATTTCGGCCCGCGCGCCAGTTCCTGGGCCAGGCCGAGCGCTGTCGGCATCAGCTCGGCATCGGGGACGCAGCGGTTGATCAGGCCCCATTCCAGCGCCTTGGCCGCCGGCAGGCGCTCGCCGAGCAGGGTCATCTCCATGGCCCTGGCCCGACCGATCATGCGCGGCAACAGGTAGGTCGAACCGCCATCGGGAATCAGGCCGATGCGGCGAAAGGCCTGCAGGAAATAGGCGCTCTCGCCGGCGACGATCAGGTCGCCCATCAGGGCGAAGGAACAGCCGACGCCGGCCGCCGCCCCGTTCACCGCCGTGACGATCGGGATCGGCAGGTCGCGGATCATGGTGATCAGCGGATTATAGACGGTCTTCAGCGCGTCGCCGGCGCCCGGGCGCTGGCCGGGCGCGGCGCTGGGCCCGACCGCGGTCAGGTTGGCGCCGGAGCAGAAGCCCCGCCCCTCGCCGGTCAGCACGATGGCGCGGGCCGGGTCAGCGCCCTCGATGACGCTCTTGATCGCGCTGGTCAGATCGGCGGCCATGTCGACGCCGGCCGCGTTCATGGTCGCCGGATCGGACAGGGTCAGGATGGCGACATCGCCGTCGCGGGTGATCCTGACCTTGCTCGCGGCCGCAACCTGGGTCTCGGACATGGAAGTTCCCTCATCGAGCGGGCCGCCCGCCCGCGTCCCTTTGAAGAAGGATTTAGATACGTGCCGCTGCGTCAGTCACGACGGCTGAGCGAAAATACCAAAACCGTCATCCTCCGCTGGAGCGGCGAAGCCGCGGAATGCGGGGGATCCACGAACACGAACGTTCGACGGCGATCATGGGTGGCCCGAACAAGTCGTGCCATGACGGTTAAATTGGAGGCGCTCTCACTCAGCGGCGGTGGCGGCGACGTAGCGGGCGGCGTGGCCGGCCTGCGGGCCATTCAGCCGTTGCAGCAGGGCCTGGTGCTCGCGCCAGAGCGCCGGCGGCAGCCGGTCGCCGAACCGCTCGTAGAAGGCCGGAATCAGCGCCGCCTCGTCGTTCCAGATCGCCGGATCGACCTCGAACAGGGCCTCCAGCTGCTCGGGCGCGACGTCCAGGCCCTCGACGTCGAGCGCGCCCTTGGCGGGCAGGAGGCCGATGGCCGTCTCGCGCGCCTCGGCCTGGCCTTCCAGGCGCTGGAAGATCCATTTCAGCACCCGGACATTCTCGCCGAAGCCCGGCCACATGAACCTGCCCTGCTGGTCCTTGCGGAACCAGTTGACGAAGAAGATGCGCGGCAGCTTGGCGGCGTCGCGGCTCTCGCCGAGCGCGATCCAATGGCTGAAATAGTCGCCCATATTGTAGCCGCAGAAGGGCAGCATGGCGAAGGGGTCGCGGCGCAGTTCGCCGACCTTGTTCTCGGCCGCCGCCGTGCCTTCCGAGGCGACGTTCGAGGCCAGGAAGACGCCGTGGCGCCAGTCGAAAGCCTCGGTGACCAGCGGTACGGCCGTGGTGCGCCGGCCGCCGAACAGGATGGCCGAGATCGGCACGCCCTTGGGGTCTTGCCATTCCAGCGCGATCGACGGGCACTGGCTGGCGGGCGCGGTGAAGCGCGCGTTCGGATGGGCGGCGGGTTCGGTCGAGGCCGGGGTCCAGGCCCGGCCCTTCCAGTCGGTCAGATGCGCGGGCGGGCTCTCGGTGAGGCCTTCCCACCAGACGTCGCCGTCGGGCGTCAGGGCGACATTGGTGAAAATGGCGTTCTCGGCCAGGCCGGCGATGGCGTTCGGATTGGTGGCCATGCCGGTTCCCGGCGCGACGCCGAAGAAGCCCGCCTCCGGATTGATGGCGTAGAGCCGGCCGTCGTCGCCGAAGCGCATCCAGGCGATGTCGTCGCCGATGGTCTCGGCCTTCCAGCCCGGCAGCTTGGGCTGCAGCATGGCCAGGTTGGTCTTGCCGCAATAGCTCGGGAAGGCGGCGGCGACGTAGCGGACCGCGCCCTCGGGCGAAGTCAGCTTGAGGATCAGCATGTGCTCGGCCAGCCAGCCCTCGTCGCGGGCCATCACCGAGGCGATGCGCAGGGCGTAGCACTTCTTGCCAAGCAGCGCGTTGCCGCCATAGCCGGAGCCGTACGACCAGATCTGCCGGCTTTCCGGGAAGTGCACGATGTACTTGATCGTGTTGCAGGGCCAGGCGACGTCGGCCTGGCCAGGCTCCAGCGGCGCGCCGACGGAATGGACGGCGGGCACAAAAAAACCGTCCTCGCCGAGCTGGTCGAGGGCGGCCTGGCCCATGCGCGTCATGATCCGCATGGATACGACCACATAGGGGCTGTCGGTGATTTCGACGCCCAGGGCGCTGATTTTCGAGCCGAGCGGGCCCATGCAGAACGGGACCACGTACATCGTGCGACCGCGCATCGACCCGGCGAACAATGGCTTCAGGGTCTT
>DASYAQ010000016.1:0-7780 GCA_036501225.1 Caulobacteraceae bacterium
GCCCGGACGCTCGGCCGAAGTGTTCGTCGACGGTGATCTCGAAGTGCGCTTCGCCGCCCGCCCGACCGACGGTCCGCAGGTCCCGCACCGGCGCGACGAACTCTATATCGTCGCCGCCGGAACCGGCCGCTATCGGGTTGAGGAGCGGGTCAGCGACGTCGGTCCCGGCGATCTGCTGTTCGCCGCCGCGCACACCCCGCACGGGTTCGAAGCGCCGTCGGCGGACTTCTGCGTCTGGGTGCTGTTCTACGGACCGGAGCGCTAGCGGCAGCATGGCCGCCTATGACCTCATCGACCACAGCTACGATGTGGTTGTGCTTGGCGCCGGCGGTTCGGGCCTGCGCGCCGCGCTCGGATGCGCCGAGGCGGGCCTGAAGACCGCCTGCATCAGCAAGGTCTTCCCGACCCGCTCGCACACCGTCGCCGCGCAAGGCGGCATCTCGGCGGCGCTGGGCAATATGGGCGCGGACGACTGGCGCTGGCACATGTACGACACCGTCAAGGGCGCCGACTGGCTGGGCGACCAGGACGCCATCGAATACCTGGTCAAGCATGCGCCGGCCGCCGTCTATGAGCTGGAGCACTGGGGCGTGCCGTTCTCGCGCACCGAGGACGGCCGGATCTATCAGCGCGCCTTTGGCGGCATGACCAGCAACTTCGGGCAGGCGCCGATCCAGCGCACCTGCGCCGCCGCCGACCGCACCGGCCACGCCATGCTGCACACCATGTACGGTCAGGCGTTGAAGCACGATGTCGAGTTCTTCATCGAGTATTTCGCCATCGACCTGATGATGGACGAAGGTGTTTGCCGCGGCCTCACCGCCTGGCGGCTGGACGACGGAACCCTGCACCGGTTTTCCGCCCAGCGGGTCATCCTGGCCACCGGCGGCTATGGCCGGATCTATCTCAGCACCACCAACGCCCATACCTGCACCGGCGACGGCGGCGGCATGGCGCTGCGCGCCGGTCTGCCGCTGCAGGATACGGAATTCGTCCAGTTTCACCCCACCGGGGTCTATGGCGCGGGCGTGCTGATCACCGAGGGCGTGCGCGGCGAAGGCGGCTATCTGACCAACTCGGACAGCGAGCGGTTCATGGAGCGCTACGCGCCCTCGGCCAAGGACCTGGCCAGCCGCGACGTGGTCAGCCGCGCCATGGTGATGGAGATCCGCGAAGGGCGCGGCGTCGGGCCCAGGCGCGACCACATCTTCCTGCACCTCGACCACCTCGACCCGAAGATCATCCACGAGCGCCTGCCCGGCATCACCGAAAGCGCCCGGGTCTTCGCCGGCGTCGACGTGACCCGCGAGCCGATCCCCATCCTGCCGACCTGCCACTATTCCATGGGCGGCGCGCCGACCAACATCCACGGCGAGGTGGTGACGAAGCGCGGCGACGACGTCGACGCGGTGGTTCCCGGCCTGATGGCGGTCGGCGAAGCGGCCTGCGTCTCCGTGCATGGCGCCAACCGGCTGGGCTCCAACTCGCTGATCGACCTGACCGTGTTCGGGCGCGCCGCGGCCCTGCGCTGCGCGGCCATGATCAAGCCGGGCGAGCGCCAGCCGGAGCCGAAGGCCGCGCTCAGCGATCCGCACCTGGCCCGCTTCGACCGGCTGCGGCGCGCGTCGGGCGCCCGGCCGACGGCGTCGCTGCGCGCGGAGATGCAGACGGTCATGCAGGAGCACGCCGCGGTGTTCCGCACCGGCGAAGTGCTGGCCAAGGGCATGGCGCTGATGCGCGGCGTCCATGCGGCCAGGGCCGACCTGCGCGTCACCGATCGCGGCCTGATCTGGAACACCGACCTGATGGAGACGCTGGAGTTCGACAACCTGATCGGCCAGGCCCTGGTCACCATGGCCAGCGCCTTCGCGCGCCAGGAGAGCCGCGGCGCCCATGCGCGCGAGGACTTCCCCGCCCGCGACGACGAGACCTGGATGAAGCATACCCTGGCCTGGCTGGACGAGGCCGGCGAGGTCGCCATCGGCTATCGCCCGGTGCACGCCTACACCCTGACCAACGAGACGGCCTATATCCCGCCGAAAGCGCGGACCTATTAGGGCGCGGCGGCCAGCCGGCGGACCTCGACGGTGTCGAGCGGCGCGCCGGCCGCGGCCTTGATCACCGCTTCGATGGCGGCGACGACCAGGGCCGGGTGTTCCAGCGCGATCGAGTGGCCAAGGCCGACGCCGGTGATGTGCGCGATGTTGCTGGACAGGGCCGCCAGCCGCGCTTGCGCCTCGGCCGCGCCCTCCTGCCAGACGGCCGTGGCGCCGGTGATCGGCTTGTCGGCGCTGAGCACGATCAGCGGCTTGCCACCGAGACGGCCGAAGCCGCCGGCGACCTGCATCTCCGGCGGTGTCGCATCGATGGCCGAGAGTTCCTCGAGCGCCGCCAGGAAGTGGCCGGGACGCGAGAGGATGTCCAGCAGCCAGCCCTTCTCCGCCTCGCTGAACCCGCGCGCCCTTCGCACCAGCGGCTCGGCGTGGCGACGCAATTCGCCGCTGGCCGCGCGGCCGGCCTCGGTCGTGAGCTCATCTTCGTGCCAAGCCCGCATGCGCGCCATGGTCGGGAAGTATTTCCGCTCCTCGGCGGCGTCGAGCAGCACCATGCCGGCGACCTCATCGGGGTAGCGAAAGTGGAAGGCGCGCGCGGTCAGCCCGCCGAACGAGGCGCCGACGATGACATAGGGCGGGGTCTCGCCCATCGCCTGGAGCAGCGCATGCAGATCGCCCGCCCGCTCCAGGAACGAACGCCCCGGCGCCGGCGGATCGCTCCAGCCCAGGCCGGCGCGGTCGTAGATGATCGCGCGCGCAAAGGCCGAGACCAAGCGCTGGACGACCAGGTCCTGAACCGCCGAACCGCCGCCGCCGCCGGATTCGAAGACCACCGTCGGCTGGCCCTGGCCGACCGCCAGAACATGAAGTCGCCGCCCACCGATATCGATCAGCTTGCCGGGTGCTGGACGCTCGCCCAAAACGACCTCCTGGCGAAGCGGGGTGACAACCCGCCCGGCCGATCAGATCAGGCGCAGGCCGCGATTAGCAATAGCCGCCTTGGTAGTAGTAGACGTAGCGGTGGTAGTAGGGGCTCCAGCGCCAGTGGTGGTGGTTCCTGCAATAGTAGGGCCGCCCGGCGTAGTAACCCAGCGCCGACCCCAGGGCCAAGCCGCCGATGAAAGCCCCGGCGGGGAAGCCACGGCCGCCGCGGCCGCGGTCGTAACCGCCGTGACGGAATTGCGCCGCGGCATCCGTCGCCGGGGCCACCGCTGTGACCAGGCTGAGCGCCGCTATGGCGCCGGTTAGGTATCGTGAGGTCATGGAATCTCGTCCTTGCGTCCTGAAAAGCCGTAGAAACCTCAACGCGTCGGAACGATCGCCGTTCCCGAGGCGGCTCAGCTCGTCTCGGGGTTCGCCGGGGGGTCGGTCCCGCCGGTCAGCAAGGCCAATCCCTCGGGGGTAATGTCCCAGCCTTCGCGGCTGCGCTGGGCCAGGCCGAGGTCGGTCAGGGCGCGCGCGTCGGCGATATTGACGAAGCCGACATCGTCGCCGGCCTTCTTCCGCGCCAGGTTGCGCAAGGCTTCGAGCTGGCCGCTGGTCAGATCGTCCATCCCGCCATGCTACAGCAAGCGCCCGGTTTTCCCGCCCGATTGATTAGGACCCTTCACGAACGCGGGTTCAGACGCAGTTCATCGAAAGCGCGCGAGCGTGTTAACGATTTCGTGACCATGCCGCGACGCGGCCTGCGCGAACGAGGAGGCTGAAACCATGAAGATGCTGTGCGCGGCGCTCGCCGCCACCCTGGCCGCGGGTCTGGCCGTCGCGGCCGCGCCGGCCGACGCCAAGGCGCGCTGCGCCTGCCGCTGCCCGGTCGTCCACCATCGGGTCGTCCATCGCGTGATCCGGCGCCGGATCGTCTATCACTACCGGCCAGCGCCCCCGCCGCCGCCGGAGCTGGTCTATCGGGAGGCGCCGCCGCCGCCTCCGCCTCCACCGCCGCCGATCTTCTACGATCAGCCGCCCTACTACGCCGGACCGGTCTGGTACGGCGGCCCTCGCCATTTCTTCCGCGGACGCTGGTATGGCGGCTGGATGCGCGGCAGTCCCGGCTGGGACGGCGAGCGGCACCCGCGCCCCTGGCGCTAGCCGGCGTCGAAGCGCGAGGCCATGTCCGACGACAGCGACGCCTATAGCTTCCGGCCAGCCACCGCCGCCGACCTGCCGATGTTGCGCGCCTGGCTGCGCACGCCGGAGGTGATGCGCTGGTGGGGCGACCCGGAACGCGAGGCGGCGACGCTGGCCGGGGACCTGGACGAGCCCGAAATGCACATGCTCATCGTCGCCTTCGCAGGCCAGCCCTTCGCCTATGTGCAGCACTATCGGGTGGACGCCTGGCCGCAGGCGCACTTCACCCATCTGCCAGCCGGATCCCAGGCCATCGACGCCTTCGTCGGCGAGCCGGACATGCTGGGCCGCGGCCATGGCGCGGTCTTCCTGCGGCTGCTGGCCGAACGGCTGGCGGCGGCCGGCGCGCCCGTGGTCGCCATCGACCCGGATGTGGACAATCTACGGGCGCGGCGCGCCTATGCGAAGGCCGGCTTCAGGGGCGATACGATCGTCGAAACCGGCGATGGACCCGCCGTCCTGATGCTTTTCGCCGGCTGAGCGCCTATCACAGGCGCTGAGGATCGGGGGGAGGCGGACATGAGTCGTCGGGGTTGGCTGGCCGGGCTTGCCGGAAGCGTCGGATTGTTCGCGGCGCTAGCGGGCCGCCCGGCGGTTGCGGCAAGCCAGGACCTGGTCATCCTGCACGACAACGACATCCACGGGCACCTTCGCGACTTCTGTTATGTCGAAGTGGCCAAGGGGCCGGAGGAGCATTGCGGCACTGGCGGCGCGGCCAGGCGGGCGACCTTGATCCGCCGGCTGAAGGCCAGTGCGCACGCGCCGGTGCTGCTGGTCGATTCCGGCGACACCACCACGCGCGGGCCGCTGGCCACCCAGTACGAGGGCGTCGACGAGATCAAGGCGATGAACGCCATCGGCTACGACCTTGCCGCCGTCGGCAACAACGAGTTCAAGCTGAAGGACGCCGCCGACGCCAAGGACGCGGCCGGCGCCCAGGCCGCCCTGGCCAGGCTGGTGCGGCTCTCAAATTTCCCCTGGATCGCCGCCAACGTCACCGACGCCTCGGGCGCGTTCCTGCCGGGCGTGAAACCCTATGTGGTGCGCAGGATCGGGCCGGTGCGGGTGGCCTTCCTCGGCCTCACCGCCGGTCGCTCGGCCAGCTATCCGCAGACCAAGGGGCTGAAATTCACCGATCCCGTCGCCGCCGCCAATATCTGGGTTCCTCGCGCGCGGGCCGAGGCCGACATCGTCATCGCCGTCACCCATATCGGCGTGCTCGACGACCGGCGGCTGGTGAACCAGACGCGCGGCATCGACGCGGTCGTCGGCGGCGATTCCCACACCTATCTCTACAAGCCGATGGAAGAGAAGAACCTGGACGGCCAGATCGTCCCGGTCGTGCAGGACGGCGAGTTCGGCGTGCGGCTCGGCGAATTCGACCTGAGCTTCGAGGGCAACCGGGCGACGGGCTGGCGCCTCGCCCACTATAGCGACGCGTTGATCGCGGTGGACGCGACCGTGAGGCCCGATCCGGCCATCGCCGCCCTGGTCGAGCACTATGCGCGTCCGCTCGACGTGCGCGTCGGCACGGTTCCCGTGATTGGACAGACGCCGGCCGAGCGCAACCGGCTGACCGCCGAGGATCTCGCCGCGGCCTGGAAGGCGGCGGCCGGGACCGAGGTCGGGCTGCAGCCGGAGGGCGCCATGTTCGAAAGCTTTCGCACACACGAGGCGACCCGCTTCCAGGTCCACGCCATCGTGCCCTTCCACGACACCGTCTGGCGCGGCCAGATCACCGGCGCACGGCTGAAGGAGGTGCTGGCCAAGCCCTCGGGTTTCGCTGGCGTCATGCACGCGACCATCGCCGTGGCCGACATAGACCCGGCCAAGACCTATACCGCCGCGACCACCGACTTCGTCGCCGAAGGGATGCTGTCGGCCGGCGTCGATACCGGCGAGGATGCCCGCAAGGCGGTGGAGGACTGGCTGGCCGCCAACGCGCGCCGCTGACCGGTCACGCGTCTAGGCGTAGATCTCGTGGCGCACGGCGGGGTGGTCCCAGACGGTGCGGCGCTCGCCCTTGCGATCCTGCAGAATGACCGAGGGGTGGCTGCCCAGCTGCCAGGCCGCATCGGCCAGGGCGATGGCGGTGACCATGGCCGCCTCATACGTGTACGGTCCGATATAGGCGTCGTCGTCGATCTTGACGATCCATTCGCCGCGTTTCGGCAGGATCTCGATCTGGGCGGTATTCATGGCATGGCTCTCACCGAGAGGATGCCCCCGAAATCCACAGATAAGTAATCAGGTTCCGCCGCGCCAGCTCAAAGCTTAGGTAACGGCGCGTTAACTCTAAGCTTCCGCGCTCTACTTCGGATCGTTGGCGCGGACGAATTCGGCCACCGTGTCGATATAAAGCCTGGGGGTGAAGCCGGCCGTGGTAACGGTGTTGTGGCCATGGCCGGGCAGGATCACGGCGCGGAAGTCCTTCACCTCGCGCGCCAGCCGCTGGGTCTTGGAGATCGGCGCGTCGAACTCGCCGTTCACCGCCTGGACCGGAAAGGCGATGGTGGTCAGGTCGAGGTCGGGCGCGGTCGACGGCCGGGCCTGGCGCCCGTCCTGCACCGCCTTCAGGGCCTCATTGTCGCGGTCGGCGCGGGCGGCCAGCTTGGCGCGGCCCTCGTCCTGATGCGGATCGAGCCCTTGCGGATCGCGCGCCGCGGCCTGGGCGGCCAGGGCCTCGTCGGTCTCGCGCACGCCTGAACCGCCGAAACCGGCGGTGATGAAGCGGTCGGGCCAGCGCGCCATCAGGTGGGCGACGAGGCCGCCGCCCATGGAATAGCCGTGGAAGTGCGCCTTATCGACGCCGAGCGTGTCCAGCACTTCGATCACGTCGCGCGGCATGCGGTCGCCGTCGTATTTCGCCGGATCGTGCGGCTTCTCGCTGCGGCCGTGGCCGCGGGCGTCGATGCCGATCACCCGGTGCGTGCGCGCCAGCTCCTTGGCCATGCCGTCGGCGAACCAACTGGCGTCGCAGCAGCTGGTATAGCCGTGCAGCAGCACCACGGGCACGCCCGCGCCAGCCTCCTGGTAGTGGATGCGCACGCCGTCGGAGACGGTGACGTCGCCGTGGCGGATCTGCGCCGGCGCCTCGATGTCCAGTTGCGTGACCGACATGGCCGTCTCCTGATTTTGCTTTTGCTTGGGGCCATTCTAGCCCTGCCGGCAAAACCAGGGAACGGCGAAATCCGTCAGCCCGACCGCGGCGTCTTGCTCAGCGCCCATTCGGCGTTGCGACGCACTTTGAAGTCGGCGTCGCTGGCGGCCAGGTCGCGCAGCAGCTCGGCGCCCGCGCCGGCCAGGCCGAGCGCAACGACGGCATTGCGGCGCACCCTGATGCTGGGATCGTGCACGGCGGCGCGCGCGATCCTCGCGCTCACATCGGCCTCCAGGGCTTCCGGCTTTTCCCCGCAGGCGTGGCAGGACAGGGCGTGCATGGCCATCCAGCGCACTCGCGGGACGGGGTCCTCCATCAGCGCGATAAGATGCGGCCGGCAATGCTCGTCGCCAAAGGTGTCGAGGCCGTGAGCCAGGCTGAAACGAATGGGCGCGCGCCGGCTAGCCAGGCCGTCGATCAGGACCTGGACGAAAGCCCG
>DASYAQ010000017.1:0-10543 GCA_036501225.1 Caulobacteraceae bacterium
CACCGCGCCGCCGGGATAGCCGAACAGCACGTCGACGCCCTGGTCGACCAGGCAGCGCACGACGATCTCGGCGCCGGTGAGCATTTCGGCCGTCTCGGCGGCTTGCGTTTTCGGACTGTGCTGGGTGTCTGACATGGGACGTCTCGGGCTGATTTTAGGCAAAGAAAAAGGCCCGGAAAGGGCCTTCGGACGCGCGACCGTGTTCCGGCGTGACGGCTGTCACACCAAGATCGGTCGCCTTTCAAGTACGAGCAGGATGCGGCGCACGGCTTTGCCTCCAGGACCAGGGTCGTTCAGATGCCATGCTCGCCGAAAAGGGTCAAGCCGGCGTTAAGGCGGCGCGTTGAACGGGTCGCTGCGACAGGGCCGGCCCGCGGCGCGAGTCGGCGCAAGGTCGGCTGCCGACTCATGGCGGACACCCCGAGGAGTCTCCGTCGCGTCGAACGAGCCGATCCTAGATGCGCCGGGGAGGCATCCCGTCCCTAGCGAGCAAGGCGAGCACCCCCTCCGGACCGAAGAGGTGATCTACGCCGACGAACACAAACGCGGTCCCACCGTCCTTGATCATCAGGCGAATGCGGGCGGGCCAACGGCGATTGCGGGTGGAGACCTCGGCTTCGTATTTGTGCGGATAGACGCGGGCCTCGCTCGCGACCCGCTTGATCTCCAAGCTTAAGTCTCCGGACGCATAGGCTGCAGCGGCTCGGGCGTAGCCGCTCGGCCCTGCGTCAATCTCGTCCACGACGAACATCAGTTGTTCGACCTGTGCGGCCGGCGAAAAGCCCGTCCATAAGGCAAGGTAGGCGTCCGTGTCGGGGAGTTCGGTCCAAATCCGCTTGCTTTGCGCTGCGGCAGTCGCGTTGAGGACCGGACCCGGCCCCGACGCGCCGGAGGTGGCGTGTCGCGCGTAGAACACGCCCAGGGCGCCGGCCGCCAACCAGGGCTCGTACTCGGCGATCCGCTCGTATGTCGCGCCCACCCGCACCGCGGCATCACCGACCCGTTGCTGCTGCGCGGGCGTGAGCCAAGTCGCCAGAGGTCGTGCCGGATTGGTTCCCGCGGTCATCAACTTCGCCACCGCATCGGGGGCAAGTTCGCCCGGCGCCTCCTCTCTCCAAAAGGAGCCGCACGCCGCGAGCGCACGTTCGATCCGCTCGGAACGCCATGGCGTAGTCACTGCGCCGCCGTCGCCCATCACAAAGACTCTGGCTTCGCCGCTGCGCACTTCCCAGAATGGATACGTGTCCCCGCCTGCAGCGGACGCGGCGTGCGGTGCGCAGCAGGCTATCGCTGCTCCGACGACACTTCTTCGGGTCCAGTCCATGCCTTCACCTCGCTTGGAAGATTAAGCTCAAGTCTGACCTCGTCCGTCAGCGAGTGATCGGAAAACGTAGAGCAGGGGCGCCAAGCGAGTATTGGACCGATTCAAGGTTAGGCGAACCTCTCCGACGATGGCTCTGCTTGACCGTCGTTCCGCCAGGCCGATAGTGGGCAGACCATTGGTTCCGAGCCGGAATTCGATGCCAGGACCGTTTAGCGGCGCCTTTGTCAGGCGCGTCATCGATCACAGCGGCAAGGATGTGCCGGAGCACGCCCACGATTGGCCCCTGCTCTCATTGTTTGTGATGGGCGGCTGTCTCACTCGGGCGGAGCCTGGCGAGGCGTTCGTCTCCGGCCCGTCCGCCGTCCTTTACCGGGCTGGCGCCAAGCATAAGAACACCGTCGGCGACTTCGGCTTTGAGCAGATAGAAATCGAATTCGATCCGGCCTGGCTCGGGGACGCTCTCCCGACCGCCCCGGTCTCCCGATGGATCGGGGGACGGATCGGCGGTGCGGCGCGGGCATTCGCCCGGCTTTGCACCGAGGAGATCGACGAAGCGGCCTTGCGCGCTGGCCTGCGTCAGTTCCTTGAAGGAGCGAGCCGCGCACCGCCGCGGCGCAGCCCAGGCTGGGTGGAGGAAGTGAGCCGGCGTCTCCGCGAAAACCCGAGCCTGACGGCCCGCGACCTCTCGCCAGTGGCGCAGCGGCATCCTGCATGGCTCGGAACAGCCTACTTGCGGGCCACGGGAGAAGGCTTGGCGGTGGCGGCGGCCCGGTTCCGAGTCGAGAGCGCCGCTCGGCTGCTAAGGGAGACGGACCTCGCGCCCGCTCAGGTCGCGGCGGAGGTGGGCTTCTGCGACCAGAGCCACATGAGCCGAACATTCCGCAACTTGTTCGGTCGACTCCCGTCGGCAGTACGCGCTGATCGCGATCGGTTCCGACGTCTCACGTGAGCGAGAGGGCGGCGCTCTACTCCCAATGACCGCTTTTGGCGCCTAACGGCCAAGCCCATTCCGCTGCGGCGCTCAATGAGCGCTCCAGCGGTCCTGGAAACTGGGGACACGTACAATTGGGCGGCGAAGAGCGAAGCCGTTTCGCCGGGCATCGCCAACCACGGCATTGTCGCTGAGCCGGCCCTTCAGCGCCGTGTCGAGGCGGCGGCCGGAGCCGTGCGAAGTTCGCGCGCTTGACGGCCGGGCGATAGGCTCGCCAAGCTGAAACCGCCCGGGATGTCTCTTGGGGCGGCCGGGCCTGCGCCCCGGGGGCGACGTCATGTTCGGGCTGGGCTACCTGATCCTTCTGCTCGTTGCGTCGATTCCGCTGGCGATGACGGTGCTCAGGCATCGTGGCGACCGGCCCTCGCCGGCGCTGGTCCACCGCGTCTACCGCGACCTGGCCTATATCGCGCTCGCCGCGCTTGCGATCCTCGCCTTCGAGACGACCATG
Organism: Caulobacteraceae bacterium; assembly: GCA_036501225.1. Taxonomy (GTDB): domain Bacteria; phylum Pseudomonadota; class Alphaproteobacteria; order Caulobacterales; family Caulobacteraceae; genus Poindextera. The sequence goes on from DASYAQ010000017.1 coordinate 2,767, forward strand.
CGCATCGCGCTGGAGCGCTACTGGTTCGCCGAACTCGGCCAGTCGGACCGGTTCTGGCTGGCGCTCGGCCTGCAGGGCGCGATCTTCGGCGTGGTGCTGGTCTTTGGCGGCGCGTTCGTCGCGGTCAACTGGCGCCTCGCCGCCCGGCGCCTCACCAGCCTGCCGCCGAGCGCGCCGCTGATCGCGGGCCTGGCCGTCGCCGCCCTGGTCGCCGCCGGCGCCACCAGCCTGTGGATGCCGCTGATCGGCTTCCTCGGCGCAACGCCCTCGGGGATCACCGACCCGGTGTTCGGCCAGGACCTGTCGTTCTATCTGCTGCGCCTGCCGATCTACGAAGACGCGGTTGGCCTGATGATGACGCTCCTGGTCATCACCATCGCCGGCTGGGCGGTCATCGGGGCCGCCTCCTATCTGCGCCAGCCGCTGCGCGCGCCGATACCGTGGGGGCCCCATCGCCCGCGCCTCTCGGTGGTCGACGCCGGCCCGGCCAACACGGTCGAGGCGGTCATGTCGAAGGCCCTGGCCGCTGGAGAGGCCGCCTGGAACGGCTGGTTGCCCCGGGGGCTGGCGCTTGGCGCGCTCTTCTGCCTGGGCTGCGCGGCGTCGCGCTTCCTCGGCCGTTACCACCTGGTCGTCGACGGGCATTCGGCCGTCGTCGCCGGCGCGTCCTGGATCGACGTCCACGTCTGGTTGCCGGCCTATGCGGCGGTCATCGCGGCCTGGATCGCCGCGGCCATCGTTCTGGCCGCCGCCGCCCTGTCCCCGCGCCTGCGCAACTGGTTCCTGGCCAGGACCCGGCGCTGGGCGGCGCTGGGCGGCCTCTTTCTCGCCGTCTACCTGGCCGCGCAGATCGTCCCGGCGGCGATCGAGCGGCTCTACGTCGGCCCGAACCAGATCACCCTGGAACAGCCCTACGTGCTGCGCAGCATCGCCGGCGCGCGCAACGCCTACGGGCTGCAAGGCCCGGATGTGCAGGAGCAGGAGTTCGCGGTCTCATCGACGCCGATGACCCGCGCGGATCTCGACTCGAGCGCGCCCACCCTGCGCGACGCGCGCATCTGGGATTGGCGCGCGCTCGAGCCGCAGCTGCAGCAGACTCAAGGGCTTCGCCCCTACTACGCCTTCAGCGGCGTCGACATCGACCGCTACATGATCGACGGCGTCGAGCGGCAGGTGATGATCACCGCGCGCGAACTCGACGTCACCAAGCTGCCGGCGCCGGCGCAGGTCTGGGTGAACCTGGCGCTGAAGTACACCCATGGTTACGGCGTGGTCGCCGTGCCGGTGAACGAGATCGACCAGCAGGGCAGCCCGGAGCTCTGGGCGCACGACATCCCGATCCAGGCCAAGGGTGATTTGGCCGTCACCCACGGCGAAATCTACTACGGCCGGCAGACCAACGACCGGGTCTATGTCCACACCACCGAGAAGGAATTCGACTTCCCGCGTGGCGACGCCAACGCGGAGACGACCTATGGCGGCCGGGGCGGCATCCTCCTGTCCAACTTCTGGCGCCGGCTGGTCGTCGCCCGCCAGTTCGACGGCCCGCGCCTCTTCCTCTCCGACTATTTCACGCCGCAGAGCCGGGTCCTGATCCGCCGCAACGTGGTCGAGCGGGTGCAGCGGCTGGCGCCCATGCTCAGCTTCGACCGCGACCCCTACATCGTCGCCGACGGCGATCACTACGCCTACATCCTCGATGGCTACACCAGCTCGTCGAACTATCCCTATAGCGAGGCGTACGAGGGCTCGGTCGACGCCTTCCACGACCGCAACTACCTGCGCAATTCGGTCAAGGCGGTGGTCGACGCCTACAACGGATCGGTGACCTTCTACGTCTTCGCGCCCGACGACCCGATCATCAAGGCCTACCGCAAGATGCTGCCCGGTCTGTTCAAGGATCGCGCCGCCATGCCGGACAACCTGCGCCGCCACATCCGCTATCCAGAGGACCTCTTCACCGTCCAGGCCGAGATGTACGGCACCTACCACATGACCAACCCCACCACCTTCTACAACCGCGAGGATCGGTGGGAGGTGCCGCACGAACTCTACCTCAACAAGGAGATCGAGGTTCAGCCCTACTATGTGATGGCCCAGACGCCTGGGTCGCCAACCCCCGAATTCATGCTGATGCTGCCGCTCTCGGTGGCGGGCAAGAACCAGATGGCCGGCTGGCTGGCGGGCCGCTCCGACGGCGGAAGTTACGGCAAGCTGGTCGCCTTCCGCTTTCCCAAGGGACGGTTCGTCGACGGGCCGGCGCAGGTGGAATCGCGGATCAACTCCGACAGCCGCTTCTCCGCCGATCTGAGCCTGTGGGACCAGCACGGCTCGAACGTGATCCGCGGCAATCTGCTCATCCTGCCGCTCGCCAACGGCCAGCTGGTCGCCATCGAGCCGATCTATATCGTGGCCGAACAGACCGGCATCCCGACGCTTGCAAGGGTCGTGTTCGCTCAGCTGATGCCCGACGACCGCCGGATCGAGTGGGCCGCCAGCCTGAGCGCCGCCGAGGATCTGGTCGTCGGCGGCGCCGCGGAACCGCCGCAGCCCGGCAAGCCCGCGCCGGCGGCCGGGGTCAGCCCCGATCAGCTGACCCAGGCCCGCGCCGTCTTCCGCGAAATGCAGCAGGCCTACGCCGGCGGAGACTACGTCCGCTACGGCCAGCTCATGCAGCAGCTAGGGCAGATCCTGGCCTCGCCCTGACGCCAGCACCCTCGACTCCGCCGACGCCGTTGCATAAGTATCTGCTTATGTATGTCGACGTGATCCGCCATGGGGCGACCTCCAGCACCCAGGGCCTTCGGTTCAACGACCACGAGCACGAGCCGCTGGCGGAAGAGGCGCTGGTCAGTCTCGCCAGAATAGATTTCGACGCTTCGAAGTATGACCGTGTCGACGTCAGTTCGTTGCGGCGCGCCGTGCAGACGGCGGAGGGTCTCGGCCTGACCGGCTTCACGCTCGATGCCCGGCTGGCGGAACGTGGTCTCGGAATTTTCAGAGGTCTGACCGCGGCTCAATGCCTGGAGCGTCACAGGGAGGATTTCGAGCGCTTCAACGTATTCGAGGCCGACTACCGCATTCCCGGCGGCGAGAGCCGCGGCGCGCATCTGGCCCGCGTGCTGTCGTGGCTGGACGATGTCCGCGCGTCCGGGGCGAAGCACGCGCTCGCCATCGCGCACGGCGGCGTTCTCGACTTCCTGAGGCGGCTCGGGAGCGGCGCGCCGATCCATGGCGGGGCGTTCAACGGCGGCGCGCTTCTCGCCCTGTCGCGCTTCGAGACGGTTGGACCCCGTTTGCGCCTGCTCGGCTTCGCCGAGCCGCTGACGGCGAACCCTTAAGGAACCGGGTGACCGCGGGCCGGTTTCCATCACCATGCGGAAGCATCCATCCCTGTGGCTGTTCTTCTCGTGCTTGGCGGCATTCGCCGCCTATGCGGGATGGGCGTTTTATACGGCCTCGGCGCCGGACGCGGGTTGGGCGGCCCTGCGTCACGCCTGGCCGTTTTTCCTCGCCGGCGTGCTGACAGCGGCGGTGGTGATCGGCTTTTTCGTCTGGTTGGCCCTCTATTCCGATAAACGCGGCTATGACGCCCGAGTTGGTCGCGAAGACGGCTAGACGTTCCCGGGGCGGGCGCCGCCGCGCCCAATTCGCGCCGCGCTCGATGGGCGCCTAAGCGATCCTGCGGAAGCGAAGGCCGCGGACCCGTCCCGTCGACACCGTGAAGCCCGTGGGCGCGCCGCCGGCGTCGCGCACGATGGTCAGGCGCGCAAACGGTCCGTCGAAGCTGTCCTGATCGGCCGGGGTCAGGTCTGTGGGCGGAAAGCGCAAGCAGGAGACGGTGAGCCCGGTCTGCGTGGCGGCAAGCTGGTAGGTGCTGTCGATCTCGTCGCTGTGGTAGCGACCGGCGAGTGAGGCGAGCTCGGCCTTGGTTGGCGCGGCGCGCTCGCTGCGCGTGTACAAAAGCTCCAATCCTCCCACGGCTTGCCGCTCGGCGAGGTCGCCCTTAGGCTTCGCCGAGAAACGCGAGGTCGGGGCGTAGAGGTAGAACTCGCCGCCTGGCAGGAACTTGGCCTCGATGCGGGCGCCGCCGCCAAGGCTCGCCATCAGCTTCCCGTCCGCCGCCTCGAGCGTGAGACCGGGTCCCCAGCCCGTCACATAGTAGCCCGCCAGCCCGGCCAGCGTCGCCGGATCCGGGGCGCCTCCGGCCGGATATGGCGTCGAGCCGAGCAAGGCGTCCGCGAGCGACTGGGCGATCGCGCCGACGTCCGCTCCGCCGTTTGAGCACACGATGACGACGGCGTCGTCGGACGGGAAACAGTTGAACGCGGCGCGAAAACCGGCGTCGGCGCCGCCGTGGGTCAGCGCGGGACGGCCGCCGAGAATGTCGCGCATGATCCCGAAGCCATAGATGAGCGGCGTGCCGTCGCGCAGCCGCCCCGGCGTGGTCATCCTGGCGATCAGGTCCGGCGCAAGGACGCTTGGATGCAGCAACTCCCGCGCCCACCTGGCGAGATCGCGCGGCGTCGTGTGCAGGCTGGTCGCGCCGTAGTTGCTGTAGTTGAGCCGCGCCAGGTCCACCGTGCCGTCGGCGCCGACCCGGTAACTCATCGCCCGCCCGGGCAGCAGTTTCGAGGCGTCGCCATAAACCAGCGTATCGCGCATGCCCAGCGGCGTGAAAACCGCGTCGGCGAGGTAGCGCGCGAACGGGGTCGCCGACGTCCGGGCCACGATCTCGGCCAGCAGCGAATAACCGGTGTTCGAATAGCGGAAGTCCGTCCCGGGCGGGAAGTTCAATCCCTGCTGGCTCGCCGCCATGGCGACGATTGCGCTCTGCCGGATGAGGCCGTCGATCGGCGTGCCCGACAGCATCATCAGCTCCCACTGGTCGCGCAGGCCGCCGGTGTGATGGACGAGGTCGGAAACGGTCAAGGTGGCGCCGTAGTCGGCCAGTTCGGGCAGGTAGTCATGGATGTCGGCGCCGAGATCGACGCGGCCGGCTTCGGCCTCCAGCAACACCGCCAACGCCGTGAACTGCTTGGAGACGCTGGCCACGTGGAACCGCGTCGCCGCGGTGACCGGGACGCCATGTTCCAGGTCGGCGCCGCCCAGGTAGCGCTCGAACACGACCTCGCCGCCCACGCTCACCAATGCGGCGAGGCCGGGCTTGTCGGGCGTGAAAGGCGCCAGCACCGGCGCCAGTCGCTCATTGCTGCTCGTCTCGTTCATCAACCCGGCTCCGCGTGGCGCCCGCATGCCATGGCGCCCCAGCACCCGGCCGGTCAACCAGCGTCCGCGGTTGGCGCCCACCGGACCTTCCAGAATGACGCGTCATGACGCCGAACCGACTTGGCAAGCGTCGCTTGCGGGAGCGCCGTTCATCCGGTCAATGTCGGGTCAGCAAGCCGGCGCGGCCGGGCAGGGGAGGCGCATATGCCGATCGCGGCGGTCAACGGCCAGAATATCTACTACGAAGACACCGGCGGCGCCGGCCCGGCGGTGGTCTTCTCGCACGGTCTGTTCATGGACCACGCGATGTTCGCCCCGCAGGTGGAGGCGCTGAAGGCGAAGTACCGGTGCATCACCTGGGACGAGCGCGGCCACGCCGGCACGGCGTCCGACACGCTGGCGGCCTTTACCTATTACGACTCCGCCGACGACCTGGCGGCGCTGCTGGCGCACGTGGGCGTCAAGCGCGCGGTGCTGGCCGGGATGAGCCAGGGCGGCTTCCTGTCGCTCCGCTGCGCATTGACCCATCCGGAGATCGTCCGCGCGCTGATCCTGATCGACACCCAGTCCGGACGCGAGGACCCCGCCGCCCTGGAAGGCCACATGCAGCTTGCCGGCGCCTGGGCCGAGCACGGCCTGACCGACGAGATGGCCGCGATCATCGAGGGCATCATCCTGGGCGACGGCTGGGCCGGCGCCGCCGCCTGGAAGGCCAAATGGAAGACGATCAGCCCGGTCAACATGCTGGGCTGCATGGCCACCCTCGGGTCCCGCGATGACGTCACCGGCAAGCTGGGCCAGATCAAGGTTCCGGCCCTGGTCGTGCACGGCGACGCGGACGCGGCGATCAGCCTGGACCTGGGCCGCGCCCTGGCCGCCAACCTCCCCGACGCCGAGCTGGTGGTCGTGCCCGGCGCCGGCCATGCGGCCAATCTCACCCACCCGGCGGTGGTCAACCCGGCGATCGCCCGCTTCCTGGACGCCCTGCCGGCCGCCTGAGCAGCCTCTCCCGCGAACCGGGCGGGCGCCGCCTTGCGCGCCGCGCGCACGATAGCGCCGCGGCCGCTCGAACAACCCGCCCGTCTCGGACGTTCAGCCGGGGTGAATATCCGGTCCGGAGCCTGAAAGTCATGACCGTCGCCGCCGAAACCTTCCAGACGATCAATCCCTCGACCGGCGAGCCCGGCCGCCGCTATTCCGGCCACGGCCTCGAAGACGCCGCGTCGATCATCGGCCAGGCTCACGCGGCCCAGGCCGGCTGGCGACGCGTCCCGTTCGCCGAGCGCGCCGGCCTCATGCGCAAGGCCGCCGCAGCGATCCGCGACGGTCGCGACAAATACGCCGCCCTGATGACCGTCGAGATGGGCAAGACCGCGCGCGACGGCGGCGACGAGTTGGAGAAATGCGCCTGGACCTGCGAGTATTTCGCCGAGCACGCCGAGGCCTTCCTGGCCCGCCGGCCGCAGGACATGAGCGCGCACAATTCGGGCCCGGGCCCGGCGCCGAAGGCCTTCGTCACCTACAATCCGCTAGGCGTCGTGCTGGCGATCATGCCGTGGAACTTCCCCTTCTGGCAGGTGATCCGGTTCGCCGCGCCCAACCTGATGGCCGGCAACGGCGCGGTGCTGAAGCACGCCTCCAACGTGCCCGGCTGCGCCCTGGCGCTGGAAGAGATCTTCCGCGAGGCCGGCTTTCCCGAGCACCTGTTCCGCACCGTGCTGGTGCGGTCGAAGGACGTCCGGCCGCTGATCGAGGACCCGCGTATCGCCGCGGTGACGCTGACCGGCAGCGTCGCGGCCGGCCGCTCGGTGGCCGCCATCGCCGGCGGCGCCTTGAAGAAGACCGTGCTCGAACTGGGCGGCTCGGATGCCTACGTCGTGCTGGAGGACGCCGACGTCGGGCCCGCGGCCAGGGTCTGCGTCGCCGGCCGCATGGTCAACGGCGGCCAGAGCTGCATCGCCGCCAAGCGCTTCGTGGTGGTCGAGGCGGTGCGCGAGGCCTTCGAGCGGGCCATGGTCGATGAGATGAAGACCTACACCCCCGGCGATCCGGCCGCGCCGGACACCCGGCTGGGGCCGATGGAGAGCGTCGAGGCCCGCGACCGGATCGCCGAACAGGTGCGCCAGAGCATCGCCGGCGGGGCGCGGCTGCTGCTTGGCGGCGAGGCGCCCGTCCGACCCGGCGCCTGGTATCCGGCGACGGTGCTGAGTGATGTGCGGCCCGGCCAGCCGGCGCATGACGAGGAGGTGTTCGGCCCGGTGGCGGCGATCATCGCCGCCGAGGACGAGGCCGACGCGATCCGCATCGCCAACGACAGCCCGTTCGGCCTTGGCGGCGCGGTGCTGAGCGCCGATGCGGCGCGCGCCGAACGCATCGCCGCCGAGGAGATCGACGCCGGCATGGTCTTCGTCAACCTGAACGTCCGCAGCGACCCCCGCCTGCCGTTCGGCGGCGTCAAACAGTCCGGCTACGGCCGCGAAGTGGCCGACTTCGGCATCCACGAATTCTGCAACATCAAGACCGTGGTCGTGCAGCCGTCCTAGGCGCT
>DASYAQ010000018.1:0-6643 GCA_036501225.1 Caulobacteraceae bacterium
TTCAAGGACGGCAGGCTCGGCCTGGACAACGGCGAGGCGATCGAGGCGGACTTCGTCGTCGCCGGAACCGGGGTGAAGCCGCGCACGACGCTGGCCGAAGCCGCCGGCCTGAAGGTCGACAACGGCGTGGTGGTCGACCGCTGGCTGCGCGCCTCGGCCGATCATGTCTACGCCGTCGGCGACATCGCCCGCTTTCCGGACGCCGATACCGGCAAGCTGATCCGTGTCGAGCACTGGGTCCATGCCGAACGCCAGGGCCAGCACGCCGCGCGACTGCTGTTGGGCGACGACGCGCCGTTCGGCGACACGCCGTTCTTCTGGAGCGTGCACCAGGGCACGACCATCAACTATGTCGGCCATGCCGACGCGTTCGACCAACCGAAGATCCAGGGCTCGCTGGAGAAGGAAAACGCGGTGATCTGCTTCGCCAAGGACGGCCGTGACCTGGCCATGGCCACCGTCGGCGACGACCTCGCCAGCCTGAAAGCCGGGCGGAGTTTCGAGAAGCACGCCAGAGCGGGTTGAGGAAAAGTGCGAAGCGGTTCCAAAATCATCGTGATCTAAGCCGGCTTGGCAACCTATTGGTGGACGGCCTCCAGCTTATGGCCGTCCGGATCGATCACGAAGGCGGCGTAATAGGTCGGGCTGTATTGCGGCCGTAAGCCCGGCGCGCCGTCATCGGCCCCACCGGCCGCCGTGGCCGCGGCGTGGAAGCGATCCACCGCCTCGCGGTTCGGCGCATCGAAGGCGAGATGGAAGCCGGCCCCGGGGGCCAGGGCGTCCGGGCGGGGAAAGAGGGCGAGTTTGTCCTCGCCGCCCCGGACGCCGTAGCCAACGCCGTGATCGCTGGTCCAGACGCGGGCATAGCCGAGCGCGGTCAGAGCCGCGTCGTAGAAGCGTGTCGCTCGCGGCAAATCGGCAACGCCGAAAGAGAGATGTCCGATCATCGAAGGCTCCGCTGTTGGCGCCGCTGCATCGAAGAGATAGCCCCGATCGAGGCTTAAGCCAGGGGCGACGCCGGATGGAGATCGAAATTCGCGAGCTGCGTTCGGGGGACCGCGACAAGCTGGCCGCCATCGATGGCGGCAACGGCTGGAACCCCGATCCCGTCCTCTGGGCGCTCTATCTGGCCGATCAGGCGACCGGGCGGCGGCTGGTGGCGATCGCCTGGGACGGGACGCGGCCGCTGGGCTACGGCAACCTGCTCTGGGCGCCCGGCTACGCGCCCTTCCGCACCGCCGGCATCCCCGAGATCAACAACCTCAGCGTCGACGTACACGTGCGCAACCATGGCGTCTGCACCACGATGATAGCCTATTTCGAGGATCGCGCCCGCGAGGCGGGGCGCACGGTGATGGGCATCGGCGTCGGTCTCTATCCCGGCTACGGCCCGGCCCAGCGCCTCTACGCCAAGCTCGGCTATCGGCCTGACGGGGAGGGAATCGCCTATGCGGAACGCACGGTCGCACCGATGGAAATGGTGCGGCTCGACGACGACCTCGTCCTGTGGATGACCAAGCCGCTCTGAGCCCTGCTCCGCAGCCACGCCGGCCGCGGCGCCGGCGAACCGCGGGCTGGCCACGTCGTGGACCGCCTCATTGAGTTTCGCGCCGCTCCTGCGGGACAAAGGCGTCGAGGGTCGATGGCGTCTCGCCGAACCCGGCCGGGGCCAGCCGCCAGGCATGGTCGCGGACGTCCGGCGCCCAGGTCTCGATCAAGGCGTCGAACCGGGCGCGGTCGCCGGCGAACAGGGCGCGGATGGCCTCTTCGTAGCCGGCCGCATCGCCGGCCATGGCGGTCATGAAGCGATAGAGCGCGGTCTGCCCCCGACGCCGCTCGCCGGCGGCGCTGCGCCGCGCCTCGTCGATCAGCCGGCGCAAGGCCGCCGAGGCGCCGCCCGACTGCTCGGCCAGCCAGTCCCAGTGCCGCGGCAGCAGCGTCACTTCCCGCGCCACCACCCCCAGTTTCGGCCGGCCGCGGCCGCGTGCGCCCGGCTGGTCGTCGGGGAAGGCTCGCGCCAAGCGATCGCGGACCTCGTCGGCCGTTCCGCGGAAGTCCACATCGACCAGCGCGCCGCTATGATCGTCGAAGATCAGCACCGACTCGGGATGGTCGCCCTCGATCAACCCCTTGATCGTCGCCGCGACAGACGGCAAGGAGCCCGACGCGATGTGGCGCGAGCCTTGGAAGGCGGTGACGGTGTCGGGCGTGGCCATGCGGCCTATTACCCGGGTATAAATCCCAGGGCAATATAGCCCGGGTAAAATTATGGAGTTTGCTACGCGGCGACCGCGCCCTCGGCCGGACGCGCCATCGCCTTTGACAGCGGGACCAGACGCACGCTGGCGGTCGCCCGCGCCACGATCAGGCCCATCTCGTCGGCCAGCCGCGCCTCGACGAAGCCCACGGTCTTGCCCAGCTGCACCACCATGGCCTCGCCGATCAGCGGACCCGGCACGGCCGGCGCCAGGTAGCTCACATGCATGTCGATGGTGGTCGGCATGATCTCGGCATGGGTGGTGATCAGCACGGCCGGACCCATGGTGTCGTCGAGCATGGCGGCGAGGATGCCGCCCTGGACATTGCCGGCCGCATTGCAAAACTCCGGCCTGGCCTCGAAGCGGATTCGGACCCAGCCGTCGTTCGGCTTGGCGTCGATGATGTCGAGCCCGAGCAGCTTGGCGCAGGGCGGGGTGGCGAATCGGTCCAGAACGGTGGCGAACATGATGGCATCTCCATTTGGAGGTCAGCCTAAGGCCCCGCTGCTGACAGCATATTGGCAGGAGCATCGACGGCGCGGCGATGGACCGTCGCTGTGTGGCCACATATGACAGGTCATGGCGTCGACGGCTTTCATCATCGGCGGAACCGGCCAGATCGGCCGGGCGACCGCGCGAAACCTGCTCGCCAAGGGGTGGCGCGTGCGGCTGGCGCAGCGCTCGGACGCCGGCCTGCCCGCCGATCTGGCTGGCCGTGTCGATCTGGTCGAACTCGATCGCGACCAGCCCGGCGCGCTGGCCGCCGGCCTGGCGGGCGGCGCGGACGCGGTGATCGACACCGTCGCCTTTACCGAAGCCCACGCCCGCCAGCTGATCGCGCTCAGCCGGGACATCGGCGCTCTGGTGGTCATCTCGTCCGCCAGCGTCTATCGCGACGGCGCCGGCCGCACCCTGGATGAGGCGGCGCAGACGGGCTTTCCTGAGTTTCCCGTCCCGATCGGCGAGGATCAGCCGACGGTCGAGGCCGGACCAGCCACCTATTCCACGGCCAAGGTCGCGCTCGAGCAGGCGCTGCTACAGGATTTCCCGCGCCCGGTGACGATCCTCAGACCCGCGGCGATCTACGGCGATGGATCGCGCCATCCGCGCGAGTGGTGGTTCGTCAAGCGTCTCCTGGACGGTCGGCGGCGCATCCCGCTGGCCTATGAGGGCCAGAGCCGGTTCCACACCAGCGCCACCGCCAACATCGCCGAACTCTGCCGCATAGCGCTCGAGCAGCCCGCAACCCGCGTCCTCAACGCCGCGGACCCGCGGGCGCTGACGGTCGCCGAGATCGGGGCGGCCATCGCCGCGGCCTACGGCGTCGATCTCGACTTCGTCCGGCTGTCCGGGCCGCCGAAACGCGGCGTCGGCGCCCACCCATGGTGCATCCCCGAGGCGATCGTCCTGGACATGAGCCGGGCCGAGGCGCTCGGCTATCGGCCGGTGGTCCGGTACGAAGACGCCGTCGGCGAGGCCTGCCGGTCCGTCGAGGCGGCCGCCGCGGCCGGCGTCGTCTTCCCCGCCTATATCAACGCCCTTTTCGACTACACCGCCGAGGACGCGGCCTTGGCAAAGGCTTAGGCGCCGGCGTCCGTCGCGATAAACTCAAAAGCCCATGCAGGAACCACCGACATTCCGGCCCCATGAAAGCCCGCAACGCGCCGAGATCCTGCGCGAGGTCGCGGCGCGGGTGCTGGAGCTGCCCGCCACCCGGGTCGCGCGCGTGGCCATCGATGGGGTGGACGGCGCGGGCAAGACGGTGTTCGCCGACGAACTGGCCTCGGTGCTGGCGCCGTCGCGGCGTCCGATCATCCGCGCCTCGGTCGACGGCTTTCACAATCGGCGCGAAATCCGCTACCGCCGTGGGCGCAGCTCACCGGAGGGCTTCTATCTCGACTCCTACGATTACGCCGCCCTGCGCCGCTGCCTGCTGGATCCGCTCGGTCCCGACGGCTCGGGCGCCTACCGGACGGCCGCCTTCGACCATCTGACCGACAGCCCTGTCGGGGGCGAGACCCATCTGGCCGCGCCCAACGCCATCCTGATCCTCGACGGCCTCTTCCTGCATCGGCCGGAGCTGCGCGGCTGTTGGGACCTGTCGGTATTTCTCAGCGTCCCCTTCGCGGTCTCGATCCCGCGCGGCGCGGCGCGCGGCCCCGGGTTCGGCTCCCCGGATCCGGCGGCGGAGTCGAACCGCCGCTATGTCGACGGCCAGCGCCTCTATCTGGAACAGGCGGCGCCGCATGACCGGGCCGATGTCGTCATCGACAATACCGACCTCGCCGCGCCCAAGATCGTCAAGCTCGGCCAGACCAGGCTGAAGTCGAATGAGCCTTGACGTGCATCGTCAGGGCGCCGGCGCTTCGGTCAGCGCTTCCAGCGAGATGCGCCCGGTCTCCGGCACCAGCAGCCAGGTGAAGATCGCGCCCAGCACCGCCAGGGCCGCCACCACCCAATAGGCGCTGGCGGGGCCGATGCCGCCCTGGCCGATCGGCCTGAACAGCAGCGGAAAGGCGAAACCGCTGATCGCCGCGCCGATCCGGCCGCCGGCCACGGTGACGCTCTGGGCGACGCTGCGCACGCGGGTGGGCGCCAGTTCGACGCCCAGCACGCCCGCGCCGGAGACCAGGCCCGGTCCGGTCATGGCGATGTTGAGCGCCCCATAGACCGCGAAGGCCAGGATCGGCATGGCCAGCAGCTGGTGCTGCATCAGGGCGAAGACCCCCAGCACCGCCGCGCCTGCGAGGAAGCCCCATCCCTGCAGCGGCTTGCGTCCAAACCGGTCGATGATGAACAGCGATCCGGCGAACGAGGCCGGCAGAACGAACAGCACCTGGGTGAGCAGCGCGAAGGTCACCGCTCCCATGCCCAGGCTCTTGGCGATCAGATTGGGCCCGAACAGGATGAAGACGTAAACCACCAGGTCGTAGATCATCCAGAGCAGCGCCGCGGCCAGGATCGGCCGCGCATGCTGGCGGAAGACCGCCCAGAAGCCCCGCACATCGAGCTCGGGCGCGACCAGTTGCTGGCCGCTGATTTCGGTCATGACGCGCGAGGCCTCCGCCTGTTCGCCGGCCAGCCGCGCCAGGTAGCGCGCCGTCTCCGGCATGCGGCGGCGGAAATAGAGCACCGCCAGCGCCGGGATCGCGCCGCCGGCCAGCACCAGGCGCCATTCCAGATCGTGATTGACGTGCAGCGCGTTCAGCAGCAGCGTGACCAGCGAAGCGACCAAGGCCCCGATTGGCCACATGGTGCCGAAACCGAGCCCAAGCGCCCGGCCGCGATCGGCCCGATTGGCGTGCTCGGCCATGATCACCGGCGACAGCACATAGTCGGCCCCCACCCCGATCCCAAGCACGAAGCGGATGATGATCAGCCAGGTCACGTCCGGCGCGAAGGCCTGGGCCACGGCGGCGACGCCCAGGATGAGCACGTCGACGCCATAGAAGCGTTTGCGGCCCCTCTGCCCCAGCACGCCGAAGCCGAGCGCGCCGATCGCCGCCCCAACCAGCGCCGAGGCCGACAGGAGCGCGCTCTGCACGCCGGTGAGGCTGGACTGGCCGAACGAGGCCAGCACGAACGGCAGCACCAGCGCCAGCGACGACAGGTCGTAGCCGTCGCAGAAGACCCCCAGACCGGTGGTCAGCGTCGCCCGCCAGTGGAAGGCCTTGAACTTCTGCTCGTCGAGCGCCGCAAACCCGCCTTCACTCACCACCCACCCCCGAATCCAGGTCGACCGTCCATAGTGTCGCCCTGATGATGACGGTGCGACGACAGCTTCACAATGCGTCTGGACCAGACTGGCTGAACCCATGGCCCAGACGGTCTGATCAAAGGCGAGTTGGCGGCGCGCCGACGACGCGGACGCCTGTTACGCGGTGAAGGATCCGGTCTGCGACCTGGTCATGGCCGCGGCCGAACCCTGGGCGTTGGCGCATGGTTGGACGCTTCCGACCACAGACGCGTGAGTGCGGCAAAATCGCCAAAACCGCCACCGTGATAACGGTTTAGGTGGACTTTTCGCGTGCGTTTTGGCATAAGAAATATGTCCGTGACCGGACTGATTCGAGGATCGCCCATGTTGAAGGCGAAAACGCAACAGAAGTACAGCGCCGCCAACGCCAATGGCCAGGATCGGCTGGCGCGGCTGGCGGCGGCGATCGCCGAGGTGCGCTCGGGCGGCCGGATCAGTCCGCGCACCACCAAGCTGCTCGCCTCGGACATCGCCAAGATGGCCAAGAAGGTGGTCGAGGAGGCGGCGGAGGCGGCCATCGACGCCGTGCGCGGCGACCGCGCCGCCGTTGTGCACGAAAGCGTCGACCTGCTCTACAATCTCAGCATCGTCTGGTCGGAAATGGGCATAGACCCCGACGAGGTCTGGG
>DASYAQ010000019.1:0-11476 GCA_036501225.1 Caulobacteraceae bacterium
CTGGCGCGGCGAAGGCCGCGCCAGCGAAACTCAGCGCCAGTACAAGTCCCAATATCCTGATCATGACATTCCCCCCAGTCCAGTCGTCACTCTAGGCCGCGCCGGGTGCGATTCAACCGCTACGACCCGGGCGGCATCAGGACCTTGCCGGGGTTGAGGATGTTCAGGGGATCGAGCGCCGTCTTGATGGCGGCCATGACGGGGATGGCCGAACCGAGTTCCTCGACCAGCAGTTCGCGCTTGCCGAGCCCCACCCCGTGCTCGCCGGTGCAGGTGCCGTCCATGCCGATGGCGCGGCGGGCCATGGCTTGGTGCAGCGCCTCCGCCTCGGCGACCTGGGCGTGGTTGTCCGGATCGACCAGGATCAGGCAGTGGAAATTGCCGTCGCCGACATGGCCGACAATGGTCGCGGTCAGGGACGAGGCGTCGAGATCGGCGCGGGTCTCAAGCAGGCAATCGGCCAGGCGCGAGATCGGCACGCAGACATCGGTGATCACCGCCCGCGCGCCTGGCCGCAAAGCCCGCGCGGCGTAGAGCGCATTGTGCCGCGCCTTCCAGAGCGCCGTGCGGTCCTCCGGCAGGGTCGCACGCTGCGCTACGACGCCGCCGAAGCCGCCGATGAAATCCTCGAACGCGGCCGCCTGGCCCGGCACGGAGCCGGTCGAACCGTGGAACTCGACGAACAGGGTCGGCGTCTCGGCATAGGCGGTCTTCTCGTACCGGTTCACCGCCGCCATCATCGCCGCGTCGAGGAATTCGAGCCGCGCGGCGCCGAGGCCAAGCTGGATGGCGGCGATCACCGCCTGCACCGCGCCCTCTATGGTCTCGAACGGGCAGACCAGGGCCGCCACCGCTTCGGGCAGGGGATAGAGGCGCACCGTCAGCTCTGTGATTACCCCCAGCGTGCCTTCCGAGCCGACCATCAGCGCGGTCAGGTCGTAGCCGGCCGAGCTTTTCGGCGCCCGACGCGCCGTGCGCACCACCCGCCCGTCGGCCATGACCACGGTGCAGGACAGCACATTGGCCCGCATGGTGCCGTACTTGACCGCGTTGGTGCCCGAGGCGCGCGTGGCCGCCATGCCGCCAAGCGTGGCGTCGGCGCCGGGGTCGATGGGAAAATAGAGCCCGGTCCCCTTCAACTCGGCGTTCAGCTGTTCGCGGCGCACGCCGGCCTGAACGGTGGCGCTCAGATCCTGCGGCTGGACGCCGATCACCGCGGTCATCCGCGACAGGTCCAGGCAAAGGCCGCCTTGGCTGGCCAGGCCATTGCCCTCCAGAGAGGTGCCCGCGCCCCAGGGAATGACCGGACAACGAACGGCGGCGCAAAGCGCGACGGCCTTCGCCACCTCTTCGGTGCTGGCGGGAAAGGCCACCAGGTCCGGCGCGCCGGCGCGATGATAGCCCTCGTCCTGGGCATGGCCCCGCCGCGCCAGGAGGCCCGCGGAGATCCGCTCGCCGAAGACCTCGGTCAGGCGGCCGAACAGGGTCTCGATTTCAGGCTCTGAGAGGCGAGAGGTCATGGCTGGCGAGCGATCAGCACCGGACGGCGGCGTCCCGTCAAGCCCGAGCCCGCTCGCATCGGGCGACAAAAGAAAACGCCGCGCCTCATTCATTTGAATGAGTTTTGCAAGCGCCAAGCCTGCGAGTGTCCACGGTTCGCAAGGCGTCCTTACGCCTTCGACGCTGGGGGATGACGAATGGGCGGCCATCGGACGCCAGGCCTACGCCGCGCGTGGCCCGCGATGTGTTCGGTGGCCGTCATGGCCGCGGCCAGTTCGCTGTCCACCGCCGCGCGCGCGCAAAGCTGGACCGGCGCGAGCTCGACCGACTGGTTCACGCCCGGCAACTGGAGCCCGGCGGCGATCCCGACCTCGGCCACCGACGCCACGATCGACGGCAACGGCGCCGCGCCCGCAGTGATCGGCGCCGCCGGCGCGATCGGCAAGGGGGTGACGGTCGGCGGGAGCGTGGCCGGGGCGCTCGACGTGACCGGGGCCGGCGCCTTGTCGGTCGGCGCCGACGGGCTGATCATCGGCGACTTCAGCAGCGGCAACCTCACCGTCGAAGCCGGCGGCAATGTCACCGTCGCATCGGGCTCCTTTGCGGTGCTCGGCAACGATCCGGGGGGATCGGGCGCCGCCACCGTCACCGGGGCCGGCTCGCTGTTCGACGCTCCCCAGCTCTATCTGTCCGCCGACCACTCGAACGCAAACCTCATCGTCAGCAATGGCGGCAACCTGACCGTCACCCAATTCATCGACATCGCCGACGTCAACATCTTGTCCTCGGGCAACCTGACCGTGACCGGATCGGGCGCACGGATGACCACGCCAGAGATCCTGGTGGGCGAGATGGGGACCGGCCAGTTCAAGCTGCTGGCCGGAGCCACCGCGAACGGCGGCTTCATCATCGACGGCGACCAATCGACAGCGAATGGGACCGTCGACGTCGACGGCGCCGCATCGGTCCTGACCAGCACCAACCTGACGGTGGGGAACAGCGGGGCCGGGAGCTTGAGCATCACGGGCGGCGGCGTGGTCAATTCCAGCAGCGTCGTCTCGATGGCCTCGTCCGGCGGCCTGACCTCATCGGCGCAGGTGCTGGTCGACGGCGCGGGATCGAAATGGACCACGGGCAACCTGCTGCTGGGCGACAGCGGAACCGGCAATCTCACCATCAGCAATGGCGGTTCGATCGTCACCACGGTGGTCATTTCAGGCCAGACCGCCGCCGTCGGCTCCGGCAACGCGACAGTTACGGGCGCCGGCTCGTCCTGGGAGATCGGCGGGGCCTACACCAACGCGGCCATGTCGATCGGGTTGAACGGCTTCAATCACGTCGCCGGAAACCTGAGCGTCCTGGCCGGCGGCAGCGTCACCATCGACGCCACCGCCACCGACCCGACGCTGGCCGATGTGCGCTTGGGCGTCGCCAGCGACGGCCATCTGCTCGTCGACGGCGCCGGGTCGCACTTCACCACCCCCTACAATTTATACGTCGGTCTCACGGCCAATCAGACCGGCACGGTCGTGGTCAGCAATGGCGGCAATCTGACCACCGGCTTTGCGTTGATCGCCAACGCGCCCAACGCCGGCGCAACCGACAGCGTCACCGTCACCGGGCCAGAGTCGATCTGGACCATCAAGGATACGCCAAGCTCCGACCCCTCCGCCGCCCAGGGCCTGGACATCGGCGGGGAAGGGCCGGGATTGCTGACCATCGCCAATGGCGCGACCGTCACCCTGGCGAACCTGACCGCCAATGTTATCTTGGGCAGCGGAACCCTGAACGTCGGCGCCGCGTCCGCCAGCCCCGCCGCCGCGCCCGGAACCCTCAACGCCAAGGACGTCATCTTCTCGACCGGCTCGCCCGGGAGCGTCAACTTCAACCACACCTCGACCAACTACGTATTCGCGCCGCAGATCACCGGCGCCGGACCGGGCGTGGTCAACATCATCGCCGGCACGACCATCTTCACCGCCGACGACACCTATGCCGGCAACACGACGATCTCGCCCGGCGCGACCCTGCAGCTGGGCAATGCGGGCGCCACCGGCTCGATCAGCGGCAACGCGACCGACAACGGCGCGATGATCTTCGACCGAACCACCGCCTTCACCTATGCCGGCAGCGTCTCGGGATCCGGCAACCTGACTCAGGCCGGCGCCGGGACCCTCACGCTGCACGGGAACTCGACCTACAGCGGCGGCACCATCATCGGCAGCGGCGACACCCTGGCGCTCGGCGATCTCTTCGGTGATGGCTCGATCGTCGGCGCCGTGAACGACCAGGGCAGCCTGATCTTCTTCCGCACGGCCAATCTCAACTTCGCCGGCAATATCTCCGGCGCCGGCAACCTGACCAAGCAGGGCGCCGGCAACCTGACGCTCAGCGGAAACGACACCTATTCCGGCGCAACGACCATCTCGACCGGCCGCCTGATCGCCAGCGGCGGGTCGGCGATCGGCGACTTATCCTCGGTCGCCATCGCCGGCGCCGGCGCGCTGGAGGTCGCCTCGAGCGAGACGATCGGCGCGCTGTCCGGCTTCGGCAACGTGACGCTGGACTCTGGCGCGGTGCTGACCACCGGGCACAATGGCCTCGACAGCACCTATTCGGGAAATATCGCCGGCGCGGGCAACCTGACCAAGGCGGGCGTGGGCAACTTCACCCTGGGCGGGGCCGACACCTATTCGGGCGCCACCACGGTCGCCGGCGGCGATCTGTTCGTAAACGGAAACCTGGCCAGCCCGACGATCAGTGTACAGAGCGCCGCCGCGCTTGGCGGGACCGGTAATCTGGCCGGCGCGGTGACCGTCGCCAATGGCGGGACGCTGATCGGCCGCGCCGGCTCGGTCTTGACCATGAGCTCGCTGGCGCTCAACCCGACTTCGAACATCAATGTAAGCCTCGGCGCGCCCAGCACGTCGGGGCTCTTTCAAGTCAATGGCGCCCTGACCCTCGACGGCAATCTCAACATCACCGACGCCGGCGGCTTCGGGGCGGGAACCTATCGGATCATCACCTATACCGGGGCCCTGACCGACAACGGTCTGAGCATCGGGATCGCGCCGGCGGGCAATCTGACGGTGCAGACCTCGATCGCCGACCAGGTAAACCTGATCTTCACCGCCCCCACCCTGGGATCGATCGAGTTCTGGAACGGGACCACGACCAGCCCGACCGGCACAGTGGTCGGCGGCGCCGGGACCTGGATCATCGGCCCGACCAACTGGACCGACGCGGCCGGCGACACCAGCGGGAACTGGGCTGGCGGCATGGCGATCTTCGAGGGCGCGCCCGGCGCGGTGACCATCGACGACAGCGCAGGCTCGATCCAGGCCACCGACATCCAGTTCGCCGTCGACGGCTACAGTGTCGGCGGCGGCAACCTGACCCTGGCCGGCGGGGCGCCGACCATCCGCGTCGGCGACGGCTCGTCGGCGGGCGCGGGTTACACCGCGACCATCAGCGCACCGATCCTGGGAACAGGCGGCTTGATCAAGACCGATCTCGGCACACTCGTTCTCTCCGCGACCAACACCTACACCGGCGGAACCCCCATCGAGGGCGGGACACTGTCGGTCGGCGCCGACGCCAACCTGGGCGGAGCGGGCAACTTGACGCTGGATGGCGGCAATCTGACCGTCACCGGCAGCTTCGCTAGCGCGCGCACCGTCGACGTCGAAGCGGCCGGCGGCATCAATGTCGGCTCCGGCGACACGCTGAACCTGACCGGCAATCTCACCGACAGCGCCGCCCTGACCAAGTCGGGCGCGGGCGTGCTCGAGATCTCCGGCGCCGGCGCCTATGCCGGCGCGCTCGGCGTCGCCGCGGGCGCCTTGGAGGTGAACGGCTCCCTCGGCGCGGCCACCGTGACCGTCCAGTCCGGCGCAACGCTGGCGGGGAGCGGGACGCTCGGCGGACCGGTCATCGTCGCCAATGGCGGCCACCTGGTCGGGGTCGAGGGCCAGACCCTGACCATGGGGGCGCTGACGCTGAACCCGACGTCCAACCTGGATGTGAGCCTGGGCGCGCCGAGTTCGACCCAGCTGTTCCAGGTCAACGGCGCCCTGACCCTCGACGGGACGCTGAACATCACCGACGCCGGCGGCTTCGGGGCCGGGACCTATCGGCTCATCGACTATACCGGCGCGCTGACCGACAACGGCCTGAGCCTCGGGACCGCCCCGGCGGGCAATCTGACGGTGCAGACCTCGGTGGCCAATCAGGTCAACCTGGTCTTCGCCACCGCCGGTTCAGGCCCGCTGCAGTTCTGGAACGGGACCACCACCAGCCCGACGGGCACGGTGGTCGCCGGAAACGGAACCTGGAGGATCGGCCCGACCAACTGGACCGACGCCGCCGGCGACGCATCGGGCGCCTGGACGGGCGGCTTCGCCATCTTCCAGGCGACGCCTGGGACGGTGACCATCGACAACAGCACAGGCGCCATCGACGCCACCGGTCTGCAGTTCGCGGTCAGCGGCTATACGGTCGCCGGCGGCGCCCTGACCCTGACCGGCGCCACGCCGACCATCCGGGTCGGCGAGGGCTCAGCAGCCGGGGCCGGTTACACCGCGACCATCAGCGCGCCGATCGCCGGGACCGGCGGCCTGGTCAAGACCGACCTCGGGACCCTGGTGCTGACGGGGGCGAGCAGCCTGTCGGGCGGCAGCACCGTCGCGGCCGGGCGATTGGCGGTGGAGGGCTCGCTCGCCAACTCCGCGGTCACGGTCGCCGACGGCGCGACGCTCGGCGGCAACGGCGTCGTCGGCGGGGTGATCGCCCAGGCCGGCGCGCTCGTGGCGCCCGGCGATTCCATCGGCGCCCTTGGCGTCAGCGGCAACTATGCCCAGGCCGCCGGCTCGACCTACCAGGTCGAACTCGACGCCGCCGGCCACGCCGACCGCATCAATGTTTCGGGCGCCGCCAGCCTCGCCGGCGGCGCGGTGCTCGACGTGATCAAGACCGACAGCGCGCCTTACGTGTTCGGGACCCGCTACACCGTGCTGAGCGCCGCCGGCGGCGTCACGGGAACCTACACGCTGACCGGCGATACGATCCCGGTGACCCCGTTCATCGGCTTGGTCGTCGACTATGATGCCGACGACGTCTATCTCGACGTCGGCAAGATCCGCTCCTTCGCCTCGGCCGGGGCGACGCCGAACGAGATCGCCGCCGGCCGCGCCGCCGACGACCTGCCGCTGGCCAATGATCTGGCCAATGTGCTGGCCAATCTGCCGACGATCGGCGCCGCCCATGCCGCCTTCAACCAGGTCTCCGGCGAGATCCACGCCAGCGTGCGCGGCGCCATGCTGGAGGACGGCCGCACCCTGCGCGACGGGGTGATCGACCATCTGATCATCCTGGCCGACGGGGATCCTGGCGTCTGGGGAGAGGCGGTGACCGGCTCGCGCCGGCTGAACGGCGACGGCAACGCCGCCGCCGCCCAAGGCTCGGATACGACGCTGATGGCCGGCCTCGACAACGCCCTCGGTCCGGTGATCCTGGGCGTGGTCGGCGGCTACGAGACCGGCGGCCTTGGCGTCGAAGCGCGCGCCAGCAGCGCCAATCTGCAGGGCTGGCATGTCGCGGCCTATGGCCAGGCGGATCTGGGCGGGGGCTGGGGCCTGCGCGGCGTCGGCGGCTACAGCGGCTGGACCGCCGACATCAGCCGCATGGTCAGCCTGCCGGGGCTGTCCAATCGATTGAGCAGCCGCGACAGCGCCGGCGAAGGCCAGGCCTATGCCGAACTCGGCTGGACCGCGCATCTGGGCGCGGCGCGAGTGCAGCCCTTCATCGGCGCCGGCTGGAGCTGGCTGCAGGGGTCCAGCTTCGCCGAACGCGGCGGCGCGGCGGCCCTGAACGGCCGTGGGCTGGCGCTGGACATCGGGTCGGGCAAGGCCGGGGTCCGTCTCGACGCCGAATGGCGCGGCGGCGGGGTGACCATCCGGCCGCACGCGGCCCTGGCCTGGGAGCTGGGCTTCGACGGCCGGCTGCCGCTGGTGGATGTGGGCTTCCCGGACTCAGTCTCCGGCGCGGCCTATGCGGTCAGCGGGCCAACGCTGTGGCGCGACCGCGCCGATGTCGATCTCGGCGTCGATCTCAGCAAGGGCGGCTTTACCTTGGGCGCCGGCTTCATCGGCCAATACGCCGACCGCGCCAGCCAGGAGGGCTTCAACGCCCATGTGGACTGGGACTTCTAGGCCGGCAGCAGGCCTCTCAGGTCTTCGGCAAGGGCCTCGGCGGACGGGCCAACCACGACCTGGACGCTTCCCGCCGTCGGCCTGACCACGCCACGGACGCCCAGCGCGCGGAGAGCCGCCTCATCGACGCGGACGGAGTCGGCAACCGCGATGCGCAGGCGGCTCGAACAGGTGGCGACCTCGCGCACATTGCCGCGCCCGCCAAGCGCCGCCAGCAAGGCCGAGGCGTCGGTGTGGGGGGCGGCCGGAGCCTGCACTCGGGGCGCGACGGGACCGGCGGCCAGCCGTTCTTTCATCTCGCGCGCCACCTGGTCGGCGATGGGGCCGAGGACCACCTGCAGATCGCGCGGCGACGGGCGGACAAGGCCGCGCGCGCCGAGCGCTTTCAGCGCCGGCTCGTTCACCTTCGCCTGATCCGCCACCACCAGGCGCAGCCGCGTCGTGCAGGCATCCACCGAGACCAGGTTGGCCGCGCCGCCGAGCGCCTCGACATAGGCCTGGCTGCGACCCCCGTCGCCGATCACCGGGGCCGTGGCGATCTCCTCGTCGGGTTCGCGCCCCGGGGTCTTCAGGTCGAAGCGCAGGATGAAGAAGCGGAAGAGGCCGAAATAGAGCCCGAAATAGGCCAGCCCCACCGGGATCAGCAGCAGCGGCCGCGTCGCCTTGTTGAAGTTGAGCCAATAGTCGAACAGGCCGGCCGAGAAGCCGAAGCCCAGCTTCACGTGCAGGGCGTCCATGATCACCATCGAGCTCCCGGTCAAAAGCGCGTGCAGGGCGAAGAGCCAGGGGGCCAGGAACATGAAGGTGAACTCGATCGGCTCGGTCACCCCGGTCAGGAAGCTGGTCAGGGCCAGCGACAACAGCATGCCGCCGACGGCGGCCTTTCGCTCCGGGCGGGCTGTGCTGAACATGGCCAGGCACGCGGCCGGCAGCCCGAACATCATCACCGGGAAATAGCCGGCCATGAAGGCGCCGGCGGTCGGATCGCCGGCGAAGAAGCGGTTCAGGTCGCCGGTGGCGCCGTGATAGTCGCCGATGATGAACCAGACGATGTTGTTGAGGATGTGGTGCAGGCCGGTGACGATCAGCAGCCGGTTCAACACTCCATAGACGAAGAGGCCGAAGGGTCCGGCGCCGACGATGGCCCGGCTCAGGGCGTCGACGCCGTGGTCCAGCGAGGTCCAGCCCAGGCCGAAGATCAGCGCCAGGACCAGGCCGGCCGCGCCGCTGACGATCGGCACAAAGCGTCGCCCGCCGAAAAAGGCCAGATAGTCGGGCAGTTTTATGTTGCCGAAGCGGTTATAGAAGTCCCCGGCGATCAGGCCGGACAGAATGCCGAGCGGCACGCCGAGCTTGAACAGCGCGGCGCTCTTGAAGGCCGCCGCCGCCAGGTCGCGGGACTTGTCCGCCAGGCCGGCCAGCACGTCGGCCGGCGCGGTGATCAGCGCCTCGGCGCCGTTGGTCGCCACCAGGAAACAGACCACGCCCGCCAGACCCGCCGCGCCATTGCCGTCGCGCGCGAAACCCACCGCGACGCCGATGGCGAACAACAGCCCGAGATTATGGAAGATCGCCTCGCCGGCCGCGGCCATGAAGGGGATGTTGAGCAGGTCCGTCTGGCCTAGCCGCAGCATCAGCCCCGCCGCTGGCAGGACGGCGATCGGCAGCATCAGCGCCCGGCCCAGCGGCTGCAGCCCGGAGAGCGAAAGCCGGAACGGTGGCGAGGTCATTGGCGGGCTCCCAAAAGGGCTTGGAACGATCCGGCGGCGAGCGCGCGCACGTCGGCGGCCGAGGTCAGGTCGAGCGCGGCTTCGGCCAGGTTGCGGCAGGCGGTCAGGGTCAGGGTGCGGATCAGGCCCTTGAGTTCCGGCACGACCGCCGGCATGGCCGAGAGCTCGGTGACGCCGAGGCCGATCAGGATGGGCGCCGCGGCCAGATCCGAGGCCAGGCCGCCGCAGACGCAGACCGGGCGGCCGTGCCTGCCCGCGCCCGCCGCCGCCTGGGCGATCAGCCGCAATACTGCCGGGTGCAGGCCGTCGACCTGGGCGGCCAGCCGCGGATTGCCGCGGTCCATGGCCAGGGCGTACTGGGTCAGGTCGTTGGTGCCCACCGACAGGAAATCGGCATCGGCCGCGATTATATCGGCGGTCACCGCCGCCGCCGGGGTCTCGATCATCACCCCGACCTGCACCGGCGTCGTATAGCCGAGGTCCGCCCTCACCTCGTCGACCACGGCGCGCACGGCCAGGAGTTCGTCGAGGCTGGCGACCATGGGGACCATGATGCGGCACTGGCCGTGCGGCTCGACCCGCAGGATGGCGCGGACCTGCTCGCGCAACAGGTCGGGGCGCCACAGGCTGACCCGCACGCCGCGCAGGCCCAGCGCCGGGTTTTCCTCCGGCGGGATCGGCAGATAGTCGACCGGCTTGTCGCCGCCGACGTCGAGGGTGCGCACGGTCAGCGGCAGGCCGCCGAGGGCCGTGGCGATGGCCTGATACTGCGCCACCTGCTCCTCCTCGCTCGGCGGGGTCGGACGGTCGAGGAACAGAAACTCCGTGCGCAACAGGCCGCAGCCCTCCGCGCCGCTGGCCGCGGCCGCGTGGGCGTCGGCCAGCGCGCCGACATTGGCGAAGACCTCGATACGGACGCCGTCGGCGGTGCGGCAGGGCTCGAAGGCCGCGGCCTGGGCCAGGGTCCGGCGCTCTTTGCGCGCGGCGATGGCCGCCTCGGCCGCCGCGAGCGCCTTGGCGTCCGGCGCGATCCGCAGCGAGGCGCTGTCGCCGTCGAGGATCAGGGGCGTTCCGTCGGCGATGGCCAGCACGCCCGGTCCGGCGGCGACCAGGGCCGGGACGCTCATGGCGGCGGCGAGGATGGCCACGTGCGACGTCGGGCCGCCGCCGGCCATGCACAGGCCGGCGATGCGGGCGCCGTCCAAGGCCAGGAGTTCGGAGGGCAAGAGGTCGTCGGCCAGCAGGATGGCGGCTTGCGGCAGAACCCGCGCCTCGGGCGCCACGCCGCTCAACGCCACCAGCACCTGGCGCTCCAGGTCGGCCAAGTCGTCGGCGCGGGCGGCGAGCCGGCGGTCCGGCGAGCCCCTGAGCATGTCGACATAGAGGCCGATCGCCGCGCGCCATGCGACGCCGGCGCTCCTGCCTTGGCCGATTGCCGAGCGGGCCGCGGCGATGAGTTCGGGATCGTCGAGAAAGGCCAGGTGCGCGCCCAGTATGGCGCGGCGCTCGCGCGGGCCGTTCGCCGCGCGGGCTTCGAGGTCGGCGCCCACCGCGGCGATGGCCGCGTCGAGCGCCGCCGCCTCATGCGCCGCCCCGCGGCTTTCCTCGATGACCGCGACGGCGGCCGCGGCCAGCTGGACGGCGACGCCAATGGCCAGTCCGGGCGCGGCGGCGACGCCCTTCAGCCGCAACGGTGAGCCTTCCTGCGGAACAGGCGCGACCGGGGGCGGAGCGGCGATGGGCGCGGCGCCTTCGCCGAGGCCACCGGCGATCAGGGCGGCCAGGGCGGCGACCGCGGCTTCGGCGTCTGCGCCGGACGCGGTCAGGACGATCTCATCGCCGCGACGAACGGCCAGCGCCATAACCGCGACCGGGCTCTTGGCGTTGGCGCGGCGGCCATGGGCGGTGACGCCGATCTCGGCGGCGTGGCGCCTGGCTTCGGCCGCGATCACCGCCGCCGGCCGGGCGTGGATGCCGTGGGCCAGGGGCGCGATCAGGCTGCGCGTGGCGGTGATTCCGCCGTCCGTGACCTGAGCC
>DASYAQ010000020.1:0-4249 GCA_036501225.1 Caulobacteraceae bacterium
AGGTCTTCGTCGACACCGCGCCCTTGATGGAAAAGCCGCTGGCGGAGGCGGCCGGTCTCGGCTGGCAGGGCAAGCACACCAACCTGGTCTCGCGCGCGTTCGGCTCCTGGCTCTTCCTGGGCGTGGTGCTGACCGATCTTGTGCTCGTCCCGGACGCCGCCGACACCGACCACTGCGGCCAGTGCCGCGCCTGCCTGGACATCTGCCCGACCAAGGCCTTTCCGGCGCCCTACCAGCTCGACGCCCGGCGCTGCATCTCCTACCTGACCATCGAGCACGCCGGGCCGGTGCCGGAGGAGTTCCGCAGGAGCCTCGGCAACCGCATCTATGGCTGCGACGACTGCCTGGCCGTCTGTCCCTGGAACAAGTTCGCGCAGGCCTCGCACGAGGCCAGGCTGGCGGCGCGCGAGGCGCTGGTCAGCCCGCCCCTGGCCGAGCTGGCGGCGCTCGACGATGCGGCCTTCCGCGCCCTCTTCTCGAAAAGTCCGATCAAGCGGATCGGCCGCGATCGCTTCGTGCGCAACGTGCTCTACGCCATCGGCAATTCCGGCGACCCGGCCCTGGCCGATGTGGCGCAAGCCAGGCTGGCCGACGCCTCGGACGTCGTGCGCGACGCCGCCGCCTGGGCGCTGAGCCGCCTTACGGCGCCTCGACCAGAGCCTCCAGCAGCCGCGCCATGAAGGCCGCGCCGCGCTCCATCTGCGCGATCTCGACATATTCGTCCGGCTGGTGCGCCTGGTCGATCGAGCCGGGCCCGCAGATCACCACCGAATAGCCGGCCTGCTGGAACTGGCCGGCCTCCGCGGCATAGGAAACCGCTCTCGCCGGGCCGTTGTCGCCGGCCAGCCGCCGCGCGAACGCCTCCGCCGCGCCGCTGGGTTCCGGCGCCAGGGCCGGCACGTTCGAGCGCTGTTCGACCGTCACCCCGGCGTCCGCGAAGCGCGCCTTCAATTCGGCGTCGAGCGCCTGCGCCTGGGCGAAGAAGTCGGCCAGGATCGCCCTGGGATCGAGGCCCGGCGGCGTGCGCAGGTCGAAGCCGAAGACGCATTTGCGCGCCAATATGTTCAGCGCCGTGCCGCCATTGATCACGCCGACGGTCAGGCTGGCGCCCTTGGGCAGGAAGGGCGAGGCGGCGTCGGCCTGCCGCGCCAGCCGCTCGGACAGCTCGACCAGCGAGGCCAGCAGCCGGATCGCCGCCATATTGGCCGAGACGCCCAGATGGGTGAGGCTGGAATGCGCCTCATGGCCAAGCACCGTCACCTTGAACGAAGCGATGCCCTTGTGGCCGGAGACCGCCTCCATATTGGTCGGTTCGCCGATGATGACGGCGGCGGGGCGGGGCAGGCGGGCGGTGATCTCGCGGATCAGGTCCGGCGCGCCCAGGCAGCCGATCTCCTCGTCATAGGAAAAGGCCAGGTGCACCGGCTTGCTGAGCCGCGCGGCGGCGAAATCCGGCGCCGCGGCCAGGGCCAGGGCCAGAAACCCCTTCATGTCGCAGGTTCCGCGCCCATAGAGCCGGTCCTCGCGCCGCTGCAGCGTGAAGGGGTCGGAGCTCCAGGCCTGGCCGTCGACCGGCACCACGTCGGTATGGCCGGACAGCACGACGCCGCCTTCGGCCTGCGGCCCGATCGAGGCCAGCAGGTTGGCCTTGGAGCCGTCGGCGTTGGAGACCCGTCGCGAGGCCACGCCCAGGTCGCCGAGCAGCGATTCCACATGGGCGATGAGGTCGAGATTGGAGTCGCGCGAGGTGGTGTCGAAGGCGATCAGCCGGCCGAGTTCGTCGACGGCGCGGGTGGCGAGGTCCTGGGGATCGATCATCCCGACAGACTAGCCTCCCCGTCCGCTCATCCCAAGCGGCGGCCGAGATACCGCGCCCCGCGCGACCTGCGCCTAGATCACGATGATTTTGGATTGAATCAATCCAAAATCATGAACGTGATCGATTCCTAGAGTTAGAGCGGGTTGCGGGCGGAAAACCGCTTCACACTTTTCCGCGGGCCCGCTCTAGAGATGGTCGGAACGCTCGAGTTCCGCCGCGAACGCCTCGTCGCTGATGGTCTTGCGGCCGACCAGCAGGCTGCAGCCGACGTGCTCGCTGACATAGCCGCCGCTGGCGCCCGACCACCAGCGCTGCATCAGGCTTTGCGGCCGATGGCCCAGGACGACGAGGTCGGCGCCGATCTCCTTGGCGAACAGGCCGATCTGCGGGGCCGGCTCGCCGACCACCAGCCTGGCCACCGGATCCAGGCCGAGCTGCTTGAGCACCGCGACGCCCCGCGCCAGCAACTCCTTATAGCTGCTCACCTGCTGATTGACCGCGCCGGGATAGACGCCTTCGGCCATCTGCAGGCCGCTCGAGGCGGGAAGCACCGACAGCAGGAAGACCTGCGCCCCGCAGCGTTTCGCCAGCAGCGCGCCCTCGCGCAGCGCGATGAGGCCCTCGCGCGACCCGTCATAAGCAAGCAGAATCCGCGTGTACATGCTGACCGCCCTTGTCCACCCGAGCAATTATCAGCGCGCCGTGCGTTGAGACGTCAAGTCGAGCCCTAGGTCGGCCAGGTTTCCGGGGTCATCGCCAGCACGTCGCCGACGAAGTGCAGGCCGCCGCAGACGATGATGTGCGGGGCGGGCCCGGGTTGGGCCAGGGCCAGGTCCAGCGCGTTGTCGACCCCGTCGGCGATGGTGGCCCGCAGGCCCGCCGACTCCGCCGCCTCGGCCAGCAGCTCCGCCGGCGCGGCGCTTGGCGACTGGAAGACGGTGGTGAAGACCCTGGGGTTCAGCGCGGTGAAATAGGGGAAGAACCTGGCGGCGTCCTTGCGGCCGAACATGCCGACGATCAGGGTCACCGGCCGGCCGTCGCGGGCGGCGAGCCTGCCAACGGCTTCGGCGAGCGCCGCGCCGCCATGCGGATTGTGCGCCCCGTCGAGCCACAGATCGGCGCCCCGCGCGCGCGCCTTGGCGGCCATCGGCCCCTTGGTCAGCGACTGGAAGCGGCCCGGCCAGTCGGTGGCGGCGACGCCGCCGCCGATGGCGGCCTCGTCGATGCGCGGATCGCCCAGGCTGAGCATGGCGGCGATGGCGACGCCGGCATTGCCGATCTGGTGGCGGCCGAACAGGCTGGGCGGCGGCAGGTCGAGCAGCCGGTCGCCCAGTTGCACCACCAGCCGGCCGCGCTCCTCGTAGGCGTCGAAATCCCGCCCCATCAGGCTGAGCGGCGCGCGCAAGCTCTCCGCCTCCCGCTCGATCACCGCCAGCGCCTCGTCGACCTGGCGGGCGGAGACCACCGGTCGGCCGGCCTTGATGATGCCGGCCTTTTCCCAGGCGATCTTGGCCAGCTCCGGCCCGAGGATCTCCAGATGGTCAAGCGCCACCGGGGTGATCACCGAGACCGCCGGGGCCTCGAACACGTTGGTGCAGTCGTAACGGCCGCCCAGCCCGACCTCGATGACGCTGATATCGGCCGGCGTGCGGGCGAACGCCTCGAAGGCCAGGGCCGAGGAGATCTCGAAGAAGCTGATCGGCTGTCCGGCATTGGCGGTCTCGACCACGTCGGCCAGCTCGTCGAGGATCTCGTCGGTGATCAGGCGGCCCGCGATGCGGATGCGCTCGGCGAAGCGCACCAGGTGCGGCGAGGTCAGCACGTGCACCTTCAGCCCCGCGGCCTCGCCGATGGCGCGCATGAAGGCTGAGGTCGAGCCCTTGCCGTTGGTGCCGGCGACATGGATCACCCTTCCGATGCGCCGTTCGGGATGCCCGAGCGCGGCCAGGAGCCGCTCCACCCGGCCGGTGGAGAAGTCGATCTTCGACGGGTGCAGGGCGCGCAGGCGCTGGATCGTCCGGTCCGAGGCGCGGATGGGATCGTAGTCGATGGTCACGGGCGGATCAGGCGGCGGAACGGCGGCTTCGCCCAAGCATCAGGGTGGAGAGGATCGAGCCCAGCACCTCGGGCGCCTCCTTGCGGCGCACCACCTTGTCGATCATCCCCTTCTCGACCAGGTACTCGGCGCGCTGGAAGCCCGGCGGCAGGGTCTCGCGGATGGTCTGCTCGATGATGCGCGGGCCGGTGAAGCCGATCAGCGCCCCAGGTTCCGCAAGCTGCACGTCGCCGAGCATGGCGTAGGAGGCGGTCACCCCGCCATAGGTCGGGTCGGTCAGCACCACGACATAGGGCAGCCGGGCCTTCTTCAGGTCCTGGATCGCCAGCGTCGTGCGCGCCATCTGCATCAGGGCCAGCGCGCCCTCCTGCATG